>CAYYGS010000099.1:0-8524 GCA_964471335.1 uncultured Jutongia sp. | reverse complement strand
TCTCTCCTGCTCTGGGAAGGACTGGAACAGATCTTCCGGGAATGCGGCGCCAGCATGGCGGCCGACGAAAAAAAAGTCCTTTTATCACAATTCAGCTGTATTGATTTATTCCTACGGGCAGCATTCCGCGACCAGATCCTGCAGACAATTGTAGACGCCGATATTCCAATCCACGTATACGGAAACGGATGGGAAAAATTTCCCGGCAGCCAAAAGTCAAATTTCATCTGGAACGAAGGATATGGAGACATCTCCCTGAAAGCCCTGACGCAGACAAAAATCTCCCTGAATATCATGCCCTGGTTCCGTGATGGGATTCAGGAGCGCAATATCTCTGCCATGCTGTCAGGCGCACTGTCCCTCACAGATTCCAGCCGCTATATTGAAGAACAGTTTCAGGATGGTGTCGATATTGCCCTGTATTCCCTGACAGACATCGACAAACTCCCCGGCCGGATCACTACCCTTCTGGAAAACACTTCCGACAGTGCTGCGATGGCGCGCCGGGGATACGAAAAGGCCAGCCAATATCACACCTGGGAATGCAGAGTCCGGCAGATGCTCGCTTTCTCTGATTCCCTCTCTGGCTTCTAACACCAGAATAGCATCAAAACATACTCACCTGTCTAAATGAACTTTCCGAATCACCCCACAGATCCTGTCAATCTCCTGCAGCGGCAGATCGGCATACAGCGGCAGCACAAGTACCTGCTCCGATACCTGCTTTGCAATCGGTGTATCCATCACATCAAAACGCCCCTCATAACAACGGAAACCACTCGTAATCGGATAGAAATACTTTCTCGCAAAAATATTTTCCCGGCGCAGTTCCTGATACACCTCATCCCTCGTCCCTCCAAAATCCTCCTCGAAGAACACAGGAAAATATGCATAATTAGGATAAACGCCCTCCTGCACCGACAGCATTCTGACTCCCCTGACATCTGCCAGCTGCTCTCTGTAATACAGGACTCTCTCCTTTCTCTTCGCAATTTCTCCATCAATTCTCTGCAGATTGCAGATCCCCATAGCCGCCTGAAATTCATTCATCTTAGCATTCGCACCGACGCCGTCCACATCCGTCTCCGACATAATGCCAAAGTTTTTCAGCCGGTACAGTCTCTCCCCAATCCTGTGATCGGAATAGACGGCCGCCCCGCCTTCTATCGTATTAAAAACCTTGGTGGCATGAAAACTGAATACCGAAGCATCTCCGAAATTGCCGACACCAATCGTATTCTCTCCCTCCTCCTCTCTCCGCAAAGGGAGTGTCTCCACCATATCCTGACAAATCTGCGAGTGCTCCACCCGCTCCCCGAAGGCATGCGCTGCATCATATATGACACGCAGATTGTGACGCTTCGCAATCTCATAAATCCCGTTGACATCACAGACCTGCCCATAGACATGTACCGGCACGATTGCCGTCGTCTTCTCCGTAATCAGATCCTCTATCCTGGAAACATCAATCGTACAATTTTCTCTCTGAATATCACAAAAAACAGGCGTCAGTCCATTGCGCACGATCGCATGTGTCGTTGAGGCAAAGGTATAGGGAGTCGTAATCACCTCCCCCTCCAGATGGAGCGCCTGCAGCGTCATTTCCAACGCCATGTGCCCATTTACCATAAGGGATGCCTCCGGAACGACCAGATACTCTTCCAGCGCGCGCTGAAACTCCTTGTGAATCGCACCCATATTTGTCAGCCATGCGCTGTCCCACAGGGGACGTATTTTCTCCATATATTCCTCAAAGGGCGGCATGGAAGACCTTGTCACTAATATCCTTTCACTCATCGTATCTCTCCATTCTTCAGCCACTGTCCAACCTGATCCAGCATTCCCTTCAAGCTGTCGGCATTTCTGTTTTTACTTCTCTGTGCATAAAGTTCTAATACCTTCTTCTGCTGCTGCAGATAATATCCATGATCCGACAGATACTTCTGTATCCTCTGTTTCATCTGCGGTAAATCCTGTACAAAGAAATCTTCATCAACGGAATTTGCCACATCACAATGCGGCAGAGTCAACACGGGCACCCCCATGGCAATCGAACGTATCGCGCCGCCACCGCCGCCCTTTCTCGGCGGATTGACGAAAAGATCCGTCATCTTAATCACATCCATCAAATCCTTACGAAAACCTAAAAATTTCACTCTTGTGTCAAAAGACTCTGACAGCACCACCTTATGACACTCTCCAATAATAACCGTACACAGCCTGTCGTTCTCCGACATGGCATCCTCCAGCATACTGATAAAAGCCGGCGTCATCTCGTCATCCAGACGATTTCCGGCAATACAAAGCACAAAGGCATCCTCCGGCAAACCAAAATCAGCTTTTGTATAATTTTTTCCCTGTTCCTTGTGCTCTATTATCAGCTTCACATCTACGATCTTCTGCCCACTTTCACGCAGCACATTCAACTGGCTGCTGACCTGCTCAGATCCACTCTGCATATAACTGACCATAACCGGTGCCTCTGACACACTGAAACCATCCGTACAGGGCATTGACAGAACTGTCGTCATCCCCCGATAGACATCGTGGAGAAATTCGCTCCCTCCAATATGCCAGATACACAGAGGCTTCCATTCCCTGATTCTTGCCAGGATTTCCTGTAGTTCCCCTATACTATTTGCATCGACAGACAGCTGATAGCCTGAAATTTTACAATCCTGATATGACAGAGAAAAGAAACCGTCCAGAGATTTTTTATAATTCCTGACATAGGGGAAGAGCCAAAATTGCTCCATCCGCTTCCGTTCCATCCCCGACATATTGACAAGCAGAAAGACCTCATACCCCAATTCTTCCTGTAATACGCGGCACATCTCCATCACAACACGCGTCGGAGCATGATAATATCCGTTAATACAATCTGTCTCGACCACAATTCTTTTGGGATGTCTTTCCTCGTATGGTATGTATTCCGGCACCACAGGATATTCCGTCTCAAATCGCTCCAGCAGCTCTCTCTGGATGTCCCGCTGCTTCCTGTAATCGACAACAAGCTTCTCATCGCGAAAACGAATACTGGTTAATTGAAAACAGAGATTGGCCGACGTAAACAAATCAAATACTCCATCAAGAATCAGATCATCGACAATATCCAGACATCGGCCATCCTGTGTAATAAACCAAATGGTAGACAATACCAGCGTATACAATTCCGTGTCCTGACACAAAGCTTCCTCTAACTGCCGGTAAAATGTCCCCTCCTTGTTCAGCATAACATAGTCATACATAATACGCTCTGCCGACTCCTGCAGCACCTGCTGCCTTCTGTCTCCATTTGCTTCATTTAAGAATAAAACAATTTCCTGAAGAAATTTTTCGAAATCCATTCACCCGCCCCCTTTCACCTTTTTCTTTGAATATCCAGTATTGGTATGCCTGTATCCCATTTTACCTGATACCGGTACTTTTCTGTTTCAAAACTCTGCTCTTCTATACTGCAGGCTCTTCTGCGCTCTGACGAATGCTGATCCAGATCCTGCATCGCCGTGCGGAACAACCATAACAGATCTGCCCCAAGCGAATGGCCAGCCGATTGAAAAATAACACCATCCACCATTTCCCTCGTCACCACATGTAATTTTATATTGGAAATCCCCTTCAGAAAATCCTTTTTCTGTTCCAGAGGTATCATCGTATCCTCTTCTCCATGATACACCACAATGTCCGCCTGATTCTGAAATCCCTGATACAACCGCAGAAGATCGTAACTCTGCCTGTCTATCTCCAAATCACCTACTCTATAGTGAAAAAGTTTACGCAGCGTCATCTCTTCCCCCGCCACAACGACCTCCCGGTCCGTATCCATATAATACGGAAAAAGATAGGCGCTGTTATCAATGATCCCGGAAAAAAGCCCGGGCGCCAGAAAATTACAGAGATACCCCAGGTAAGCGCCATGTGACTGCCCATACAGATAGATTCGCCCTGCATGACAGGGATATCCGTTCTCCCGCATAAGATCCAGCAGGATTCTGACTGCCATCAGATGATCCATCGCCTGCCATAATCCCATCTCATTATAATTATCCGTCGTCTCCTTTAAATCAACATACCCGGTCAACACCTTTTCCTTCAATATTTCCTGATGCTTTGGATAATCCTGTAATAAAAGCCGGTATTCCTCCTCTGTCAGATTCTTCTGCAAAAGCGCATCTGTAATCAACAGGTGAAATTGATCCTGCATAAATTCCCATCCAAGATAATCACACTGAAGCGTCACCAGATTATACTCATCTGCAAAAACACGGCGCATTTTCTGATATACATGAGAACCGGCATTTCCACCATATCCGGCGATAAAGAGCAGCAACCCTGTATTCTCATCCATACCGCTCTCCGGTTCTGCAAAATAAATCTGATACTTTCGATTAGATCCCAGGATTTCTCCCTGCCTTCCTGCCGGCTGGCCAAATAACTCCATCTGATATTCCTTCGCCATATCATTTCACCGCCTGAACGACTCCCTTTCTGGGATAGTAAAGATGCTCCTCATCCCCGCCATGGAACATATATCCGGGAGTATGGCTGATATCCATACCGGCCTCTGAGAGAAGATCACACACCTTCTGATCGTCCCCCAGCTTGTGATAAACACAAATATTGCATTTCAGATGCTCTGATATCCGAAGCGTCTCTTTTGCCCCACGCAGAGCGGACGGTTCATCGCCCTCAATATCCATCTTAACATAATCCAACGGTTGACCATTCATAATGCTGTCTATCGTAATATGTTCCTCATCATCATGGTCACTCAAATATTTTTCAATAATTTCTATCTTGTCTGAATAATCACGAAAACTACGACGTAACGCATGTACCCAATCAGGATCACATTCCACAAGATATACTTTTTGGGCTTTTTGAATTACTGATGCCGTAAAGTTGCCCTCTGCTACTCCGGCGTCAAGTATAACGGCGCCGGCCGGCACCGCCATCCTCTCATTCAGATACCGATGCGGAGATCGTTCATCCTGCTCCACAAACAATCCCAGGAGATAATGCTCCACATCACCCTCATCGGAATACTTGCTTTTCGGCAGATACAATTTCACCCCATCCTGTATGAAATAATACATATCCTCTTTTTCATCAAAGCCGTAATTAACCGGGTATGCTGTCTTCTCATACGGAAACGCAAACAGCGGACTGCGCCCGTCAAAAATCATCTGTCTTGCATGCTCTAACAGATTTTCCTCTTCCGCATGTTCATAACAAAACGACAGTGCAACAAACAGTTCTCCAGGCAAAAAGGAAAATGTCCCCCATGCCTTACGATACAAATTCTCCGGCAGCTCCATATAGAGATAGAGCCTGCTGATCTCATTACATACCGCCTCGTATACTGCATCCTTCTTCTCCCCTGAGATATCACCTCCACGGCACAAAAGGTCCACAGACACTCCGATTTGTTCTACCATATCCCGTATGACATCCTCATTATAAGTCCGAAGACAAGAGCCATCTTTTAATACTACTGCCTGATTCACCCGATGACATCCTTCCAATAATTGAAACAACCCCTCCTTAACTGTATTCCACACAACAGCATCCACTTTATGCTGTACCGACAGCATACTGTAAAACCGGCTCAAAACAACCCTTGTTTCCCGCGCCAGAAGATAACCATTCTTTAATGTGCAGCGTCCCTCCGGTTCCACTGTGCCCTGCACCCGGTCATCCTTCTCCGCTTCCAGAAAAACAGAGAGATCCATAATATCCTTTTTATACAAATCTGCCAGATTATCCCAAAGCCTTTCGGTCATCTTCAGCTCAACCGTCATGAGAAGCAAAAGAACTGCACCGTTAGAAACACAATCCTCCTGCAATAATGCATTATTATAATACTGCGGATACCTGCGCAGCACCTCCTGTTTCATCTGCCCAAAAAGTTCATAAGGGAGCTTCTGAAAATGCTGGAAAAAAAGATGAAGAGAATGTACATAATACATGCGCACAAAATTATGCTCCATCTTCTCAGAATGTATATCATCCAATCCTCTCTGCTCAATCGCCTCCATAAGCATCGTCTGCACCTGCAAACGGTCTTTTGTGGCAGGATTATCTGCACTCAAAATAATAGATTCCTCATTCATGACATAATAATACAATACCTCATCAATGACATAATACGATTTCATATAATAGCGGAGCAGCGGCCCCCAGTAGTTTTCCGGATAACAGAGCTTTTCCGGAAAATAAACTTCATTGTCAATGATCAGGGATTTCCGGTACAACTTACTCCAAATCTCTCCCGGCAGCGCAGAGACATCTGCATCCACCGTACCCTCCAGATCCACACGGATGCCCTTTTTCCCCTTTGGCATAGGGAAATGAAGCCCATTCCCCTGTGCATCTACTCTATCATAAAGAACGCCAACCACATCACAATCATTCTCCGTGATTGCGCGATACATTTTTTCATACATTGTCTCATCCACATAATCATCATTGTCTACAAATCCAATGTAATCCGCACTGGCATAGGAAATCCCTATATTCCTGGCTGTACCGGTTCGCCCATTTTCTGCGCAGTCAATTAACAGCACAGACTCGGGATATTGTTCCTCCCAGAATTTTAATCTCTCCAAGGTCGTATCTGTGGAAGCATCATTCACAAGAATAATCTCAATATTGTCAATTCCTATACTCTGACGTACCAGCGATGACACACAACGGTCTATTACTTTTCTTGCATTATAGCACGGTACAATAATACTGACTAATTTTTGATTTTCTGCCATATTTCCTCCTCGTATGCCTTTTGTACAACCACTCTGCTACAATAATCCCTGATTATGAAGTTCTGCCCGGTAGCGCAGACAATCTTCTTTGATTGTCTCCACTGTCAGATTCTTCCCAAGGCTCTCAAACAAAATATTCCATGCCTTACCCTGATAATCCCTGTATACTTTATTTTTCAGATAAAGATTCTCCATATATTTCGGAAACAGGCTTCTCACCCTGCTCTGCATAGATAAGATCACCTCAAGAGGCATACTCTGAAATCTCGTAAAAATGAGATGCATTGTATTACAGTAATACATTTCAATAAAGCGTTTCTCAAACTCCGGGGCAAATTCTTCATAAAATCCCCGCTTCACTAACTCATTCAAAAGCATTTCCTCCACCTTCAGCCGGTCGAGATGATACTCCGCATTCTGCTGGCACACTGTCGAATCTAAATTCACAAAATAATGATATAAATATTCCTCCAGTATATATATTTTCTCCGCATACATTCCAATCAAGGCAGACCAGTAATTATCCTCATAGGCCAGTCTTTCCGGAAAAAATATATCGTGATCCAAAACAAGAGAGCGAGTATAAAGTCCTCCCCAGATTCCAACCCCTGTTCCATAACCTCCTACCAGCGCCAAAACCTTCTGCTCATATGTTTCTCTGTAATAGACAGCATCCTCTTTCCCTGTCCGTCCCATCTTGAGCGGCTCGCTGCCCCAATCTCTCTTGGAATGGCAATAGACAATGTCTGCCGCATTTGCCACGGCCTTTCCATACATTTTTTCATACATCGACAGTTCTACCCAGTCATCCGCATCGACAAAACCGATATAGTCCGCACTGGCATAAGACAAACCTATATTTCTGACACCGCCCTGTTTTATGTTTTCTTCATTGTGAATCAACATCACAGAATCCGGATATTTCGCCTCCCACTGGCATAACTTCTGCCATGTTCCATCTGTCGAAGCATCATCCACAAAAATGAGTTCCAGTGCCTCCACCCCGATTGTTTGTCCGACCAAAGACATGACACATCGGTCAATATATTCCTCTACGTTATAGCAAGGTATAATAATGCTGATTTTTTTCACTCAAATTACTCCTTTCGCCCTGACCAAACAGAATAAAATCTCTCTTCAAAGTTTTCCCTGCTCTACCGCCTGTAAATCTGCCCGGTAGCCTGCTCCGATCTCCTCGAATTCTTCTCTGGACAGATGCATTCCAGCCGTTTTAAGAAAGAACTTCTCAACCCAGCTCAGCCTGTCCAAATAAGGATTTTCCGCAAAATCAGGCACAGTCCGGCAAACCGTCTCCTGCATCTGGCAGATCAGGTCATAAGGCAGTTTATCAAAGCGGGTAAAGAAAATATGTAATGTATTAATATAATAATATCTCAAAAACTGATAATCAAGCCTTGCCTGATTCTTCTCATATAATCCCCGTTTTTTTAACTCCTCCAGCTTCCTTCTCTCAATCTCCAGGCGATCCATATGATGCAATGCATCCCGCTTCATCACTGTGGAATTCAGGTTCACAAAATAATGATAAAAAATTTCCTCCATCACGTAAAAACTTCGGACATAAAAAGTAAACAGAACCATCCAGTAATTATCCTCATAGCATAACCCCTCCGGAAAGAAAAGATCATTATCAAAAATGATTTCCCTCCGGTACAGCTTACACCATACGCCGGAAGGAAGGGGAACGTATTCTTCCTCCCCACTGTAACAGATCTGGTTCATCTCACCGGAATAGGCCTTCT
>CAYYGS010000098.1:6470-8530 GCA_964471335.1 uncultured Jutongia sp. | reverse complement strand
AAATACTAATTATTTCACGATTCTGCTGATTTTCTCGCTGCCAGCTCCTGATAAATTTTATCGATCTGCGCAGAATCCAGCGTTGTGTCCAAAAAGAACTGAACAGCATACAAAGCCTGCGCAACCAGCATCTCCAAACCGGTGACTGCAGTCTTTCCAAGCGCTGCTGCCTCCCTGGCAAGACGGGTTTCGATTGGATTATAAATAACATCCATCACCGTATGACATTTCCGAAATTCTGTCAGATCTAACGGCGTAGAGTCTACATCAGGATACATACCCAGCGGCGTCGTATTAACGATCAGATCTGCGTCCGTATGGTGGGCATAGCATTCTTCATAGGTAATTGTCTCTGAAGAATTTCGGCGGGAAACCAAAAGGATCTGTGCCGCCTCCTGATCCTTCAGGGCAGCGATAACAGCCTTGGCGGCTCCACCGTTTCCCAGCACGAGACACTTCTGCCCCCGAACAGGAATACGGTGCTTCTCCAGCATATAGAGAAATCCCCCGAAGTCCGTATTATGTCCCTCCAGCCTGCCATCCTTATTGACAATCGTATTGACAGCCCCGATTGCCCTTGCATACTCATCTATACTATCCAGGTACGGAATTACATCCTGCTTATAAGGAATCGTAACATTAATCGCCCGAAAGGGGTGCTCCCGCATAAAGCCGGGAAATTCCTCACGGCTCAGAGGATGCAGTTCATAGGTGTAATCTGCCAGCTGTTCATGGATTTCCTTTGAATAGCTGTGTCCTAATTTTTCTCCAATTAACCCGTATTCCATAATTACCTCAATTCTTGTCACCTATTTCCGATTCTCCTGTATACATTTCATAATTAACTCTACCGTTCTTCCAGAAGCATCTCCGTCCAACTCATCAAAGAATCGGTTTTTAAACTCTTCCAGCTTATCATTCTCCCAATCCTCATTCCTGATCGCATCAACCAGCCCGGTATACGTCCGCACAATCTTACCGGGAGCCATATCCTCATACTCATAATAAAATCCACGGGACGAAATATAGCGCTCCAGATCATACGCATACAATACCATCGGAATATTCATGATCGACGCCTCAAAAACCACAGACGAATAATCTGTAATCAGCACATCCGTGAGAAAAAGCAGATCATTTAACTCAGAATTATCTGAGAGATCAATGATCACATCCTGATATTTTTTCCGGATAGTACTCCGATTGTTGACAAAAGGATGATGCTTGACGATAATCGCATACTCCTCCCCCAGATCCTCATACAGACGGTTGACATCCAATCTGTCCGTCGGATAATACCCGCTGTTTTTTCCATTGCCGCGGAATGTCGGTGCAAAGAGTACAATCTTTTTATCCTTCAGCTTTGGATACTTTTTATAGAATCGTTCCTTCAATCTGCCAGCATATATATCATCAAAGAAGAGATCCGTCCTCGGAATCCCTGTTGCCACTACCTTTTCCTCGGAAATACCAAATCCCTCTGCATAAAATTTGGCAATATTATGAGAGCTTACTGTCACAAAATCATAGCTCCGATGATTTTGGCTCTGCTGGCTCTGTCCACCCGGCCGTCCCATTCGGCTGCATCCAAATGTTTTAAACGCGCCGCAGGCATGCCACAGCTGAATCAACGACGTCCCCTTTCTTCTGGGAAGCATAAAAAAAAGTTCACAATAATCATCCACCAGAATCACGCTGGCATTAGCAAAATACCATCCCATGCGCAGCATCGTGCTAAGCGGCATATCCTTTGTCTCATGGCTGTCCAATACATACTTGATATCCAATGACAGATCGGCAAGCAATATTCCATGAACAAATTCGAAATTACCGCTCAGGTCATCCCGGCGGTTTGACATAAATACAATACGATTCTTCTTGACCGGAAACCAGGAGGCAATCGTATTAGCCGCCCGCATAAACATCAGCTTGGTTGGCAAAATGCCGATCTGTACCTTGGCAAAGGTATCCATCTTCGAACGAACATGCTTTAATATATAGATAAAGCCTTCCTCCGGTATCTTTGCATTTTTCCTCTGACACCTCGCTGCTGACAAAAT
>CAYYGS010000098.1:0-6460 GCA_964471335.1 uncultured Jutongia sp. | reverse complement strand
CAGAAATACAGGGCTCAGCAGAACAGCCAGCCAGAATAAAATAAAGCGCCAGATACTTATGATGATCACATTTACCGTATTCCTGACCTTGTGCTCCCGAAACAGCTTCTCCTGTCCGGGTCTGGCATCAAAAATTACTCTTGTAGAATCCTCGGAGAAAGACATTTCATAATCCACATAACTCTGCCTGTCCTGCTCCATCACACCAACAGCCACTTCTTTGGCCAGGATCTCGAGTCCCTTCTCATCCTCCGGATCGACTGTAAAGGGTGCATTCTCCAAAACTGTATGACCGTAACGCAGCTCTATCGAAAATTCCACATGCTCATTCTGCGGTTGATGATAGAACAGATATTCCAAATGATACGTATACGATGCCATAATATAACAGCTGCCATCCTTCTCCTGCTGATAGTATCGCACAACAAGAGGAAGCCGGCGGCTCTGTGTCCCATTCCAGAATGTCACTGTCAGCTTGGGATCACGAACCTTCTCATCCCACGGCCCGGCCGCGCTGACCGCCAACTCCAGCTTTCCCTCTCTCAGAAACAGCCGATGTATCATTATTTTAAAATCCATGTCAATGTCCACCCTAATTATACCCTCTTGGTATATTCTCCAGTACGTGTATCAATGACAACACGATCTCCCGTCTCTACAAACAAAGGCACCTGAACCGTAGCTCCAGTTTCCAGGACAGCCGGCTTGCTGGCTCCCTGCGCCGTATCTCCCTTAAAGCCCGGCTCTGTCTCCGTCACTTCCAGCTCCACATTGATCGGCGGCTCAATGGCAAAGACCTCTCCTGCGTGAGAAAGCATTTTCACCATTTCGTTCTCCTTGACAAACTTCATAGAATCTCCTACCTGATCCTCTGACATGTCAATCTGATCATATGTCTCAGAATTCATGAAATGATACATATCATCCTTATATAAATACTGCATATCAGCACGTTCAATATGTGCCTGCGGGCACTTCTCCGTCGGACGGAACGTACGCTCCACAACACCGCCGCTCTTAATATTCTTAAGCTTCGTACGGACAAAGGCTGCTCCCTTTCCCGGCTTTACATGCTGAAACTCAACGACCTGATATACATTTCCCTCTACCTCGATGGTTAATCCATTTCTAAAATCACCTGCTGATACCATTAATAAAAACCCTCCTTATTGTAATAACGGATATTTCCGCACAAAAACAGACATCACTACAGTAGTGTATCTCATTCTCTCTCTTTTTTCAAGTATTTTTCCGAAAGCCCTGGACAACATGATATATGGCGAACAATCTCCTCCGCCATCTCCCAAGGCGTAATATCATCGGAAACCAGCGTCCAATCTGCTGCTGACTGATACCGTGGCTCACGTTCTTCCATAAGCTGCGCAATATATTCCACATTCATATGCCCCTGCAGAAGGGGACGGGCCGTACTGTCCTTCACATGTTCATATATTGTCTCCGGCTGTGCCGTCAGACATATGATTTCTCCCATCTGCTTCATCTTCGCAACATTTTCCTGCCGCAGCACCATTCCTCCGCCACAGGATACAATACACGGTTCTCTTTCTGCGAGTTCCTCCAGAAGCTGTGTCTCCCTCTGGCGGAAATACTCCTCCCCGTGCTCCTGGAAAATCTGCGATATCGGCATACCCTCCTGGCTGACAATCATCTGATCGGTATCAATCTCCTCAACGCCCAGCTGCTCTCTCAGCGCTCTGGCCGTACATGACTTGCCGACCCCCATAAACCCGATTAAAAATATATGCTTTTCCAATCCTCTCATCCTCTTCTAAAGCCTCCGTGCAACGATATCCCTACTGATAATTCTGGTGGATCACATCGAGCATCTCCTCCAGGCGGTTTACCGGCAGCTGTCCCGGTGCACTCTCCTGGCCAATACTGCCAAAAGTCGCGGCCGATCCAAATGACTCCCCGGCAACTCTGCTGATGCTCCCGATCTTTCCCATCGACATCGTAATCAACGGCCGATCCGTCTTTTCACTCTCCTGCAGTGTAAACAGCATCAGACGCAGTACATCCATCTTATTCTGCGGCATCACGGCCATCTTCGGAATATCTGCCCCCGACTCCAGAATCCATTTCATTCGATCCTGCAATTCCTCATCAGACGGCGTCGCCTCGAAATTGTGGTATGACCCCACTACGACTACCTTCTCACGCAGTGCTGCAATCCAATTCTTTAATTCCTCCCATCGCTCCTGCACGGTCTGCGGGTCTGACGTCAATTCTTCATAGGATATCTGTTGAAAAATCTCTACATCCACCATCCTCACATATCCGCTTTCTGCAAGACGGTCAATGAGTTCACGGTAAGCCTGCCCCTCCATCACAGCCTGTCCGCCTTCCTCTCTTGTCCGCATCGTAACAAGCAGCGGCTTACCCAGAAGCGACATTTTCAACCTTTGCAAAGTTTCGGTCACCTGTTCCCAATGAGATACCTCCTGGAAAAAGTCGATACGCCATTCTACAATGTCTATCTGTTTCTGAATCAGTATATCCGCCGCAGCAATAATAGATTTCGTGTCTCTCTCTGTAATGGATGCACAAATTTTGGGTTTCCCCCTGCCAATGGTAACCTCCCCGACCTGAACCATATGCTTTCTCCTTTCCTCGTAACCCCAAACATATCTCCTGTATCCTCGTCCCACACCTTATCCGGCACAACGAATATTACGTCTCCATTGCTTTTCCATTAATGGATCCTCTTATAGAAAAAAGCCGCTACAATCAATAGTCCATATTCTTCCTTACAGACCATATATTGTAACAGCTTTCACTGTATCATGATTCCTTATTCATCATCCAGGGAGTCCTTCGCTGCCGCTGTAATCGCTGTCACAGTCCCTGCAACAATAGCAACCACAATCACCACCAACAAGATAACTCCTCCGATCAAAGCCTCCATAGTAACCTCACCTTCCTGTATATTTATAATCTATACAAAATGCATACCACACGTTGTATGTCTCCCAAATTATCCATATCAAGAATATTATAAACAATCCTACAGATAAAGTAAAGTCCCAAATTAAAATATAAAGCTATATTATAGTGAAATTTTAATCATTTCTCCTTCCAGTATTTTTTCCTTCGAAATCGCAATCTCGGATTGTAATAATTTCTGATACAAATCCCCTTTTATCTCGAATTCCGGAGGATTGTGCCGATCGGAAATGCTATTGTCTGACATCAGCCAATATTCGCCGTATCTCCCGGAAATAGGGATAATGGCATCTTTTTCATCTCCCATAAAAATGTCCATCAGTTCATCACTGCATTCTTCTTCAAATTCGGAAACACAATAGGAACCAATTGTCTGACTAAGACGAACCGCTGCACTCTTCTGATAATCTGTGGAAAAAATCAAAATCCACGGTGCACCATAATGTACTTCTTCTGCAACGGGATCATATCCAAACACAGGAATTGTTGATACATATACTTCCTTGCATCCGTAAATACCACCCTCCTGTAATGTCATGGAACGTATTCTACTCACAAAATCTTTATAATAACGCTTGTGCCCCCACTTCTGTTTCAGAACTGCCCTGATTCTTTCCTCATACGTTGAATCATAGGAAACACCCTGTATTTTGGCGGCATCCAGCACAGTCGTTGTAGTATCTCTCCCTCCGATTTTTGTGTTTGCCATGTTACTATTATGAATATAGTTTGGCTGTGACAGTTCATTTCCTTTTGACAAAAGACCTTTGTCTGACGTACAGATGACAGCTGCTCCCGCAGCGATCACAATTGCTCCCACAAGACATATTTTCTTCCACACTATCATACTGATAACCATACCTTTCCAATGCGTACTAACGGCTAACTGCTTAATGCATCACCTATTGTTTGGATAATGAAGATGCCCAATATAAAATTTCCTGTAAAGCATTATTTTTCTTCTATTTCTTCATCTGTGAGATTTTATATACCGTCTCTAACAATTGATATACCATGCCTCTTGTGTTCGGTGGAAACTTGTCTAACGTATCCGCTATCTCTTCTTCGCAATTTCTACCTATTTTTCCCGTCATAATATAATCCAAAGTTACACCCAACGCTTCTGAAAGGTTCAATAAGGTCATTGCAGAAAACCCCTTTTTATCCATCTCTATTTCATATAAAAACTTCTCAGAAATTTTGGCCTTTTCTGCTAATTGAGAGCGTGTATATCCTCTGGCGCCACGTTCCTTCATAATTCGCTTCCCTACTGTCACGTATTCACCCCCTATAACTTTTTAATTCCTATAATCTACACCAATTGTTCCTATTGTCATTTCGTGTCAAAAATCAATCTACTCTTAGTATACTACAAACAGAAACTGAGTACAAGTACTGATAGAGAATGCGAATTAAATTTGAGCAGCAAAAAACGGCCATACAATTAGCATGGCCGTTTCATGATCAACTTGTCCTCTTTTTATCTTTTTTTACTGCCATTCCAAACACCATGGCCCTTACAACCAGATGTTTTATTTTGAGTAACCTTTTTTACTTTCGCCTTCGGTAATATGGAAATGCCGTTATTTCCTGCCTTACTAATTTTATTGCCTGTAATGTTTTTGACACTTCCCGCTGTGACGCAAATTCCATTTTCCTTTACGTTGCTTATTTTGTTGGAATTAATTTTGGAAATCGTTCCCTTTCCAATAGAAATCCCATGCTTCTTCGTATTCTTTATCGTATTCCCACTGAGAGATGATATCTCCCCACTGTCTACCATGATACCATTCATCGTAACATTCGCAATCTTATTCTTATCTGCTGTAACGTCTTTTACTTCCTCTATATGCACACCAAAACGATATGGCCCCTGAATCTTATTCCCGATAATTCTGACAGCATTCATCCCGGCACAGGTAATTGCCGACTTACATGCCTTCATCGAAGAAGAACAGACAAATTGATTATTAGAAATCGTTATGTTCGTGCTTCGGTATTTTCCGCTTTTGGTAAAATGATGCTGTCCGACACCACAGGGCATATCAATAAACCGGTTATCTGTAATTGTCACATTATCGCAGGCCGTTCCATCAACCTTTGTCCCGCCAGCCCAATAACTTGCCGTATCCTGTAAGTCATTTTCATTATTTGTCCAGGCTGTCTCAATCTGAATTGCCTCTCTGGCATACACCCAGTTTTTTTCCTTTCCTTTTTGATAACGAAATCCCTGAAAGCTGCATCCGGATACAGTTGCATTTTTCACCGCGATCAGTTCCAGAAGATGACAGTCATACACATTCCGGAAATCGCAGTTTTTAATCTCTATATTCTGTGCATGGTCGATCCGCATCAGATCTGCTGCGGCATTCGCATTGTTTATGTCGCCGCCATCCCAGGTACCTCCTTCGATAATGATATCATGAGACATATCATATCCACCTACATCAGCTGTATTCCCTGCATCCATATTCCGCAGTATATTTTTATCTAAAATTTCTGCTCCCCTGTAAAGGGTCGCTCCCTCATCCAAAATCAAGTGTGTATTAGAATAAATACGCAGCCACCGATCCAGGTGATACTCCCCCGGAGCAATATACACCGTGATCATCTGCTCGCTGCTCCTCGCCTTATCGAGTTCCGCCTGAATGCTTCGCGCATCTGACATATCCCCCGCGCCTGCCCTGACAATGTAATCATAGTAAGGTGCAGTCTCCTGCCCCCTTACACAGACAGCCATTACCATAGATATTAAAACAAACATTCCAATACAACACAAGTTCTTACAAACAATCTTCCTGTTCATTCTCTTTCTCCTCCCAACTCTTCTTCATCAAATTCAACAGTAACCTAGTACAACGGATATTAAATTTCTGATATATTCACGCAGGATAATTATTTCAGCTACAAGAAAGAAAAGCGACGGCGTAGCGGTGGCTACGGCTAGATTTTCTGACGCAGTAGATGAACAATTAGACCAGTGAATATGTCAGTTATTTAGTATTTGTTGTACTAGTGTTAATACGCCCGATCAACAAAGCAGAAAACGACCATACATTCCGCATGGCCGTTTCTCCTTACATAACGCCGCTCTATTTACGCCACTATATTACGAGCAATTTCCTTTCAGATAGAAAAAGAACATGCTAGTACATCGTAAATTAAGTACTAGTTGTTGATCAACTTGTCCTCTTCATTATTCCAGCTGTACAGCTTGCGGATCTCCTCGCCCACCTTCTCAGAAGCATGCTCAGAAGCCAGCTTACGCATAGCCTTGAAGTGTACCTGACGTCCGGCATCTGACATATCAAGCAGGAATTCCTTTGCGAAGGAACCATCCTGAATATCAGAGAGAACCTTCTTCATAGCCTTCTTTGTATCCTCTGTAATGATCTTCGGTCCCGTTACATAATCACCATACTCTGCCGTGTTGGAAATTGAATATCTCATGCCTGCAAAACCGGACTGATAGATCAGGTCTACGATCAGCTTCATC
>CAYYGS010000097.1:7392-8587 GCA_964471335.1 uncultured Jutongia sp. | reverse complement strand
CACCCAGCTCCTCATAAATCGCCTTCACCTGTTCCCGCAGGTAATATTCCTTCTGATTCTGCTCCACCTGTGATTTTACCTTGGCAGAGATCTCGCCCTGTATCTGCATAATGCCGATCTCACGATTCAGAAGCACCATCAGGGTCTCATATCTTTTTTCCAGAGATCCCTCAGACAGGACACCCTGCTTCAAGTGATAGTGTACCGGCACATTCGCTGTGATCTGATAGATCATCCGCTCCAGATCAATCTCCGACATCACTACATCAACCATCTGCTGATTCATTTTCCCATTCGCCGACACGTAAGTAGAAAATACCTTTTTCAGTTCGCGCACCATGGCGATTCTCTCCAGCTGCTTCGTGCGCTCTCCCTTGTTGTGAAGCAGGCCGTCATCCGACCAGAGATCCTCCTCTGTCTGCTCCGGTTCCGGCTCTACCGCCGCTTTCATATAATCACCGGCATCCTCCAGATAATTCAGATGTGCCCGCTTCTCTCCCACCAAAACAACACGCAGGGCCTTCTCCTGCGTACGGACGATCTGCTTGACCTGAGCCACCGTTCCTTCCTCAAATAAATCATCCAGATCAGGAGCCTCTTTCTCCGGTTCCCTCTGTGCCACTGCAAAAATCAACTGACTCTCAGCCATTGCAGCCTCCACTGCAGCCATGGTCCCGCTTCTCCCAATTTCCAAATATACTGTCACTCCCGGCATCACAACGACGTCGCGCAAAGCGAGCAATGGAATTTTTATCATTGATATCACTAACCTTTCGCAAATATAGAGGGTGCAACAGCCCCTCTATATCCTGATTTCTACATTATTAAGCAATTTCGCCTTCATCCTTTTTGAGTGGTACACCCCTTTTTGCTTCATCCTTACTGATCAAAAGCGGCTCCTCCTTACCATCAACACTTGCTTTAGTAATCACGCACTCAACCACCTCTTCGTTGGAAGGCACCTCATACATAGCGTTCATCATAATGCTTTCCATGATCGCCCGAAGTCCTCTGGCCCCTGTTTTCCGTTCGATGGAACGCTTTGCCACCTCATGGATTGCCTCCTTCTCATAGGAAAGCTTCACGCCGTCCAGCTCAAAGAGCTTCTTGTATTGCTTTGTAATAGCATTTTTCGGCTCTGTCAGAATCTTCTCCAATGCCTCCGCATCCAGAAGATCCAGACCCACATTGATCG
>CAYYGS010000097.1:0-7382 GCA_964471335.1 uncultured Jutongia sp. | reverse complement strand
GACGTCCTACCAGCTCAGGAATCAGTCCGAACTTGACAAAATCCTCCGGAAGCACCTGCTTAAACAGTTCTCCCACATTCTCATCCCTCTGATCCGCGATCTCAGAGTTGAAACCAATCGACTTCTGGCCGATTCGGGAACCGATGATTTTCTCCAAACCATCAAAAGCGCCTCCGCAGATAAACAAAATGTTCGTCGTATCCAACTGATAAAAATCCTGCTGCGGATGCTTTCTTCCTCCCTGCGGTGGTACACTGGCTACTGTTCCCTCCAGAATCTTCAGGAGTGCCTGCTGTACTCCCTCGCCTGAAACATCACGCGTGATTGATACATTCTCGCCCTTTCTCGTGATCTTATCAATCTCATCAATATAAATAATTCCATGCTCTGCGCGTTCCATATCATAATCAGCCGCCTGAATCACCTTCAGGAGAATGTTTTCCACATCCTCGCCCACATATCCGGCCTCTGTCAACGCAGTTGCATCCGCAATCGCAAAAGGTACATTCAGAATTTTGGCCAATGTCTGTGCCAAAAATGTCTTTCCGGAACCGGTCGGCCCCAACATAATAATATTGCTCTTCTGCAGCTCCACATCCATGCTCTTCTCCGAGAGCACACGCTTGTAATGATTATAAACTGCAACAGACAGCACTTTCTTGGCATCCTCCTGGCCTACCACATAATCATCTAAAAATTCCTTAATCTCCTTAGGCTTCAACAGATTAATATCTGAGTCAGAGTCATAGAAATTTCCGCTTTCCAGCTCTTCCTCTATTATCTCCGAACACAGATCAATACACTGGTCACATATATAAACCCCAGGGCCGGCAATCAGCTTGCGCACCTGCTCCTGAGATTTTCCGCAAAAGGAACACTTCAGTCTTCCTTCTTCCTTCTTACCTGTCATGCCACTCCTCCATCTCTGATCCCTGTTTCCTATTCCCCCATCTTTCCCTCTATTCGCGCACGATAAACAATCCTATTCTCTCTTCGTGATCACCTGATCGATCAAGCCATATTCCAGGGCTTCCTGCGCTGTCATATAGTTATCACGCTCTGTGTCCCTTGCAATAACATCAAGAGGCTGTCCCGTCTGCTCCGCCAGAATCTGGTTGAGACGGTCTCTCGTCTTGAGCATCTGCTCTGCCACGATACGAATCTCCGTCTCCTGACCTTTCGCACCGCCTGATGGCTGATGAATCATGATCTCCGCATTCGGCATCGCATAACGCTTCCCCTTTTGGCCCCCGGCCAGCAAAAATGCACCCATGCTGGCTGCCAGCCCCATGCAATATGTTGCAACATCACACTTAATATAATTCATCGTATCAAAAATAGCAAATCCGGCACTGACCACGCCGCCCGGACTGTTGATATACAGACTGATATCCTTTCCCGGATCCTGTGACTCCAGAAAGAGCATCTGCGAAACAACAAGGCTCGCCACATCATCATTCACCTCATTGCACAGAAAAATAATGCGGTCCTGCAGCAAACGGGAATAAATGTCATAGGAGCGCTCTCCACTACTCGTTTTCTCAATAACATAAGGTATACTATAGCTCATACTTTCCTCCATCTGACGCCTATGCGCCGTCTCCTTTTGGCCTGCAAAGCTTGCAGCCAAACGCCATTTACAGAAAACGTCAATCAGCGCTGCCTGTATCGCAGCACCGATTGACGGCAAACATCCTTACTTTTCAACCGCTGCGTCAACAACAAATTCTACGGCCTTCTGAACAGCCAGATCCATATGAATCTGCTTCTCCTCATCCTCACCGATCAGATCCTTCAATTTATCCTTCTCCATCTGATACATTGCTGCCATATTATCCATTTCCTTCTCAAAATCCTCTTCCGTTGCCTCAATGCCCTCAGCCTTCACAACAGCCTCCAACACGAGACGGCTCTGAATACGCTTGAGAGCCTGCGGCTTCATCTCCTCCGTCATCTTTTCCGGTGTCATGCCTGTAAACTGCATATACTGCTGTAAAGAAAGACCCTGCGCCTGAATCCGCTGTGCAAATTCCTGTGACATCTGACGCACCTGTGTCTCCACCATCGGCTCCGGTATCTCCATCTCGGAATTCTCGATGATCTTATTCACGATATCCTCTTCCTTCTCCCGCTTCAATGCTTCCTCTTTATTCTCCAAAAGCTTCTTTTTCAGATCGTCACGGTACTCATCCATCGTATCAAAGTCCGAAACATCCTGTGCAAATTCATCATCCAGCTCCGGAAGCTCCTTCACCTTGATTTCATTGACCGTCACCTGGAAGACAGCCGGCTTGCCCTGTAACTCCTCTGCCTGATAATTATCCGGGAAAGTCACGTTGACCTCAACCTCTTCTCCGATGTTCTTTCCAATCAGCTGCTCTTCAAAATTATCAATGAAAGAATGAGAGCCAATTGTCAGAGGATAATCTGTCCCCTTGCCGCCCTCAAACGGCTCACCATCAATAAATCCCTCAAAGTTGATGACTACCTGATCGCCATCCTGTACCGCCCTGTCATCTACCGTAATGATACGTGCATTACTCTCACGCACCCTGTCGATCTCTGCCTGCATCTCCTCATCGGAAACTTCTGCCGTCTTCTTCTCTACCTCAATGCCCTTATATTCACCAAGCTTAATCTCCGGCTTTACGGCAACTGTTGCTGTAAAGATAAAGTCCTTGCCGGATTCAATCTGAACCACATCAATTGACGGCTGTGCCACGATATCAAGCTCACTCTCTTTCGCTGCATTTTCATAGGCATCCGGAATGATCTCATTTGCTGCGTCCTCATAGAAAACAGCCTTTCCATACATTCTCTCAATCATCATACGCGGAGCCTTGCCCTTACGAAATCCCGGAAGAGCAATCTTTGTTCTGGTCTTCTGATATACTTTATTGATTGCAGCCTCAAACTCCTCTGCACTCACCTCGATCGTAAGCTTTGCCATACTTTTTTCCAACTTTTCAACCTGTACACTCATCTTTAATTATCCTCCTTATATTTCACGGGCTCGCTCCCGTGAGCCACCACTGATATACTATAGCATGAACAATCTGCCAATAGCAAGCTTTTTTCAAAAATTTATATCCAGACATATCTGTATAGGTGTATATCCCTTTTTATTCGACAGCATGCCCCTTCTTGCGCAGTACCTCAATCATCTGATCTACATATTTCTCACACAGCTGCTCGGATTCTGCTTCCACCATCACACGGATCACCGGCTCCGTACCGCTTTCCCGGATCAGGATTCTTCCATCGCTCCCCAGCTCCTTCTCAATTTCCGCCGCCATCTTCATGACATCCTCGTCATTTCTCGCCGCCGGCTTATCAGCCACGCGTACATTCTTTAAGAGCTGCGGATACACCTTTAACTCCTTACGCAGCTCCGACAGCTTCTGCTTCTTCTCCAACATGACCTCCATCAGCATCAGAGAGGTGAGGACGCCATCGCCGGTCACCGCATATTTGCTGAAAATAATATGACCTGACTGCTCTCCACCCAGAGAATGGCCATACTGCATCATATTGGCATTGACGTATTTATCGCCCACTGTTGTCTTCTCATAGGAAATCCCCACCTTGTCAAACGCCTTATACAAACCAAGATTTGACATGATCGTTGTAACAACTGTATTATTATTTAACTCACCTTTTTCCTTCAGGTAACGTCCACACAAATACAAGATGCAATCCCCGTCAATCACCTGTCCCCTGTCATCGACTGCCAGACAGCGGTCTGCATCGCCGTCATAGGCAAAACCGATATCCAGATTCTTCTCCTTCACAAACTCCTGTAATTTCTCAATATGCGTCGAACCGCAGTTTTCATTGATATTCACGCCGTCAGGCTCCATTCCGATCGCATACGTCTTGGCTCCCAGCGCATCAAATACCCCCTTCGCCACAGAATAGGAAGAGCCATTTGCGCAGTCAAGACCCACACGGATATTCTTAAAGGAACGTGTGGCCAGGGACATCAGATACCCAATATAGCGGTGGCGGCCAATCGCATAGTCCACCGTACGTCCGATATCTTCCCTCGTTGCCAGGGGAATCGTGTCCTCCGGACTGTCTATATATGTCTCGATCTTCTCCTCAATTTCTGCCTCCAGCTTCTGTCCGCTTCCATTGATCACCTTTAGTCCATTATCATAATATGGATTATGGCTGGCCGAAATCATAATACCGCAGTCAAACTGCTCTGTACGGACCACATAGGATACACTGGGGGTAGGTGTCACATGAAGAAGATAGACGTCAGCTCCGCTGGCAGTCAGCCCCGAAGACAATGCATCCTCAAACATATAGCTGGAACGGCGCGTATCCTTGCCGATCACGATCCTTGCCTTATGTTCCTGTCCAAAATACCATCCCAGAAAACGTCCTACTTTATATGCATGTACCACATTTAGATCTACATTTGCCTCTCCACGAAATCCATCTGTGCCGAAATACTTCATATTATTTGTCTCCCTTCAAAACCATCCCTGCATTTTTATCTTTTCACTCTGTCATTTCGCTTATTTACAAAAACGTAGTAATTTTATCATAATCATTTTTTTAAATCAAGCAATATTACTGTTTCCACATAAAATTTTCTTAGTTTTACTTAAAATTGTCCCTTTTTTGCAAAATTCCGTGTGTGAAACTGCGGTTTTTTTTATTTGCGCTTTTACACACTGAACTTCTTGCATTCTAAATTGTTAAACTAGTTGTGTATAATATCATTTTTACTAAGGAGGAAACATGAACAGTTCAACACAACCTTTTGATTCAGCAACGTTTTGTCTTCGTTTAACACAACTTCGCCAACTGAGAAATACCAGCGCCAGATCTATGAGTCTGGATCTGGGGCACAACAAGAACTACATTGCACAAATTGAATCACAAAAATTTTTACCGTCACTGTTAGAATTTTTTGAGATCTGCCATTTCCTGAAGATCACACCCGGTGAATTTTTTGACCTGGATGTCAAAACCCCGGACGAATATTCTGAGATCACAGATCTCTGCCGTCGTCTGACCCCAGAGCAGGCAGACTGCGTGTACAATATGCTCAAGGAATTCACCCGGCCTTCCTAAGCCGTCCGTTTTATCTTTTATCTGGATTAGGGTGTCAAAAATTCCTTTTGGCACCTTAATCAATCTTTCAAGTACGCCGGCTTCGCCGACGCTGACAATTTACGAAAGCTGTCATTCCGGGAGATCAATACTCCCCGAAATGGCAGCTTTTTTCTCTCTCTGCCAGCGTAGCGAAAGAATAACCTTCCTGCTGCAGCATTTCCATAATAGATTCCAGCGCCTCAAGCGTCATACGGTTCGAACTGGAATCATGCATCAGGATCACCGGATTATCCACACGAAAACAATCCTTTCTCACATTCGCTACGATCGATTCCACGCTGGGACTTCCCACTGAATCCTCCGCGCTGACATTCCAATCCACGTAATCCATATTCTCTCCCTGCAGCCGGTCAACAATGTCCCGTTTAAAATTACAGATATAACAATTGGAACTGCCCCAGGGAAATCTCCAGAGGGTCGGCTCATATTGGAATTTCTTCTTTAATACTCTTTTCACCTGACATACATCTTCATAATAGCTGTCAGCAGAAATATAGATCTGAGAGGAATCATGTGTATAGGTATGGACACCGATCTCATGACCCTCATCGATCTCCCTTCGGACCACTTTTGTCAAATCTCCTTTAATCTGCTCCCCGATCAGAAAAAAAGTCGCTTTCGCATCATATCGTTTGAGAATATCCAAATACTTCTCCGTCAATTCACTGGGTCCGTCATCAAAGGTAAGATATGCCGTCTTCGGCTCCGGCTCTTCTTCCGTAGCCTCCGCCGCACCCGCACTATCCCCTCCGGACGAAACAGACACCTGCCTGATCTCTGTTCCTGTTATTTCACTGTCATTCCCCATAAGTCCCGGCTCTCTCTCCACACCTTCAGACATGCTCATTTGCACATACTGCCTGACACAGAGCCCCTGACTGATCAGCAGCAGACCTGCCAATACCAGCGCCATCACAGCCATCCATCTTTTCTTCATATTTCCCCATTTCCGCAGAATAAGCAAAGCTTCCCTTTGCTCCATTGCACTTTTTGAGTTTTTGTCTTTTAACCCTATTTCTATTCCCATTCCCTCCCTAATATTCACAGCAGTTTCGCAATTCTGACATCGCAGATTCCAGACGGCTTCCGACATCATACTACAGATGTCGTAAACATTCAGTGACAGAGGGCGAAAATCTTTAAGTAATTAAGGAAATTTCCTTGATTTCCCAGTTCGGTTACGGTATACTTTAGATACTACATGACAAATAACTTGCCGTAAACGGCGGAATGGAGGAATCTATGAAATTCGGATTTTTTGATGATCCAAACAAAGAATATGTCATTACGACACCCAGGACACCATTACCCTGGATCAATTATCTGGGAAGCACTGATTTCTTTTCCCTGATTTCCAATACCTGCGGAGGTTACAGCTTTTATAAAGACGCCAAGCTTCTCCGTCTGACACGCTACCGCTATAATAACATTCCTAATGATGAAGGCGGCCGTTACTACTATATTAAAGAAAACGATACGGTTTGGAATCCCGGCTGGCAGCCGGTCAAGGCAGACCTTGATTCCTATGAGTGCCGGCATGGTATGGGTTACAGCCGTTTCACCTCCGTAAAAAATGATTTGGAGGCATCTCTTCTGGCATTTGTCCCGGTTGATGACAACTGTGAAATCAACCAGATTACACTGACGAACAAATCCTCATCCAAGAAGACTTTTACACTCTTTTCCTACATTGAGTTCTGTCTCTGGAATGCCATGGATGATATGACTAACTATCAGCGTAACTTAAATATTGGCGAGGTAGAAGTGATCGACTCTACGATCTATCACAAAACAGAGTATAGAGAGCGCCGTAACCATTACGCCGTTTATTCCGTGAATACACCGATCGACGGCTTTGACACAAGTCGTGATGAATTTCTCGGGGCATACCGCGGCGTCAATGATCCACAGGTCGTTGCCGAAGGTAAGGCACATGATTCCATCACAAGCGGATGGTATCCGATCGGCTCCCATCAGATTAATGTCACACTGGAGCCGGGCGAAAGCAAGAGCTTCATCTTTGTACTGGGATATTGTGAGAATCCGACAGACCAGAAGTTTACCGCTCCGAATGTCATCAACAAAGCTCCGGCAGACAAGCTTCTGGCTAAATACAAGACGGACGAGCAGGTAGAAGCTGCACTGGCGCAGCTGAAGGCCCATTGGGAGAATCTCCTCTCCAAATTCACAGTAAAATCAAGCAAGGATGAATTAGTCATTATAATCAATATCTTGTATCTGTATCTATGTAT
>CAYYGS010000096.1:0-8595 GCA_964471335.1 uncultured Jutongia sp. | reverse complement strand
TCTCCCACATCCTGATTGTCACCGAACAAGCCATCTGTGATATCAGATGGAATAAAATGATATCGGGAATGAAGATTATCAGCTGCCTGCTCCAGATTAGCCCGAACACTTTCGATGACCAGCGGAAACTCCTTCGTCAGGGAACTCACCTGACCCAGAGAAAACACGGCCAATCCATACAAAGCCGCGCCAATCGCCACCAGCACAAGAACAATCACAAGCGCCGTCCCATGCTTGCGCATAATCCTGATCCTTTTTTCCAGAAAATGTATCACAGGATTTGCAATTAACGCCACAATCCACGCAACAATTAACGGCATGAAAAAACGCAGAAACCGCGGCAGAAGAAAAATAACCATCAAAACGAACGCCACTGCCACCGCCAGATTTACAAGTATTCTCCTGTGTAACTCTTTTCTCTCATCCTGCATACAAAATACCTGCCTTTTCGCGACTTTAGTCACACTTATTCCTTTCCCAACGTCCGGGCGACTACCGCTCCTACCGCCAGAGCCAAAATCCCGGTCACTACTGTCAGTACCGTCATCCCCCCCAGTCTGCTCCCCATCAGGATCACAACCGGCGAAGCAATCACGAGACCCAAAATGCCGCAATATGTCAGAGCCTCATACTTCTCCATCAAGATTTCAATCAGCTTTGCCACAGCAAAAATTCCAAGTACCACACCAAGCCCGAAAGGAATCAGTACGATGCAAAGCTGCAGCAGCCTCTGAATATCTCCCGCGGCCAGCGAATAGACAAAATCTTTGACAGAATTAATAATTGGATAATAATATCCCATCGTCATCAGCATCATTGAGCCGCTCACACCTGGAATAACCATCGTTGCCGACGCTATGATGCCGACAAAAAATATCTTCACCAAAGAAATAATATCTGTCGTCAGCTTGACATCTGTCCCACCGCCGCCATAAATCTGCAATAAAATAATCGCAGCAAAGAAAAGCAAAAAGACGACTCCATGTCCAAAACCAATCTTCTTTCCCTTGATCCTGCCAGTCAAAATCGGCACGCCACCCAAAATCAACCCGATAAAAAGCATGCTCGTTTGAAATGGAACATGCTCGTAGAGCGCCGTAATCACAAAAGCAAGCCCTACAATACCGATCGCCATCCCAATCACATAAGGAAGCAATATCTGAATACTCTTTTTGAGCTGCTGAAACAGATGTGTAATGCAATAGATAATATCATCGTAGATCCCCATTGACACCATCATCGTCCCCCCACTCACACCTGGGATTGCATTCGCCACACCAATCACTGCGCCCTTTACCAAATCCTTTACCAGTTTCATCTCTTCCTCCAATCCATCGGCTTATATGTTACTATGCACCAATTTTTCCAGGTGAAACAGCAGAATTTCCCCAGCAGCTTTTTGTCTGGCTAAGAAATCCTTTTCACCTTATTATTGTAACTAATTTCCTTTTTTATGAAAAATTTCATACTTTCAACAAATTTATGTCATAAAATTGTATTATATTTATGCTATAATGATAAGTAGGTCAAACATGCTTGCATGTGAGACTAATGATTACTATAACATAGATGTCATGTGTTCTCAACGACTTTATTACGCTTCATAAAATATTAACATTTTAGAAAGGAATTATATATGATGAATTTTATGAATATTACACACAATAAATATCCACGGGTACTCAGCCTGCTGCTGGCTGCCGGCCTGACATTTGATCTGGCGGCTGCACCTGCCGCTGCAAAAGAACAGAATACCTATCTGGAAAATCATATTATCACCCGGGACAATACAGCCAACGGCAGTCCTTTAGGCCGCGGCATGGTAGATGTCAACGGCGATGCCTATACAGATCCCAATGCGGGACAGGCTGCATCTCCCCTTACAGGCAAGAGAGCAGGCTCTCTCCCCGCCCAGTACGATCTGCGCTCTCTGCAGCTCGTCACACCAATCAAGGATCAAGGCTATAGCGGGTGCTGCTGGGCTTTTTCCGCCATCAAGGCCATCGAATCCAACGGATTAAAAACCGGTCTTTTAACGCCCCAGACGGCTGATTTTTCCGAAAATCATCTCACCTGGTTTTCCTATAGCATCTCCGACGATCCGAACGACCCGTTACGTGGCGACGGCATCCAGATCACGGGCACGAGTTTTGACAGTGATCTGCCCAATCCGTTTTCCACATCGAAAAGTTCGACTCTGACATATCCTTACGACAATGGTGGTTCCGCGCCTTTGGCCAATTTCACGCTGGCAAGATGGTCCGGTCTGGAATTAGAGGAAAATGCTCCATTTTCAGCTGCTTCCCCGCAATCCATCGAGCAGATGGCCAATGATATGCTAAATAAGAACAATACCAGATACAGTTCTCATGCTCATCTGCAGCAGGCACTTTCCTTTGACGAGTATCTCATCGGGGAACAGCTCTATATCAAAAATATGAACAATATGATCCCACAGATGAAGCAAGCCGTAATAGAAAACGGTGCTATGTCTATTGCCCTGTATTTTGCTAAAAGATTTATTCGCAAGAACAACTCAGACGGCACCTGCTACTATCAGACAGACTTTACCGGAAAGGACGCCGTCAAAAACGCCAACCACTGTATCACTCTGATCGGCTGGGACGATAATTTCTCCCGCAATAATTTTGCCTCCTCTCCCGCCGGAGACGGAGCCTGGCTTGTTGCCAACAGTTATGGAACAGATTTTGGAGAAGACGGCTATTTCTGGCTGTCCTACTATGAACCGTCAATCTGCGACTGCTACACCTTTATCGCAGAACCGGCAAATAATTATGAATCCATTTACCAGTATGACGGTTTCGGATGGAATAATGCCAACTACTCCTCTAAGGGAAATATCCGCTCCGCTAATATCTTTACGGCCAACAGCAATTCGCCGCAGGAAATCCGGGCGGTCTCCTTCTATACCCTTACCGACAATCAGCCCTATAAAATACAGATTTACCGCGGTGTAAAGGGCTCTCCGACGAACGGCTTCCTGGTAAAGGACAGCACACTATCCGGTGTTATGGAGCACAACGGCTACCACACGATTCCACTGACGGTTCCCGTCAATGTAGAAGCCGGAGAAAAATTCTCTGTTGTGATCACCTATATTCAGTCAGACGGTCAGACGATATACGTTCCATTTGAGGGCGCAACGGCATATGGAAGCTCTATTTCCATGCACTATGGATCAAAACAGGGACAAAGTTTCCTCTATACAAAAACCAGGAAAACTACCGGCAAAATGTGGCATGACACCTCTATATTAGGATATAATAACACTAACATCAAGGCATTCTCCAACAATGCCACCGGAGCTGGTCCCTTACCGCGATCCGGCAAATCATATACGCTTGGCAAAGGGGAATCTCTGCTGCTGTCCGGTTCCTATTCGTCCTATGAAAGCAATGATACTGCAATCGCTGATGTCAGCCCGGGCGGAAAGGTAATGGCAAAGGGACGGGGAGTCACAAAAATCACCTGCTACGACAATGCAGAAAACGCTGGTGTGACTATCCGTGTAAAGAAGGCTCCCTCCCGGATCAGGATCTCTCCTTCCGGCAAGAAGAAAATCAAAAAGGGACGCTCCTTCCGACTGAAGGTAAAACTGCCTTCCGGCTCTGCCAGCCACCGGATCAGGTTCCGCTCCTCCCGAAGCAGAATCGTCTCCGTCAGTTCTTCCGGCAAAGTCAAAGCTCGCAGAAAAGGAACGGCTGTCATTACGGCTAAAACATATAATGGCAAAAAGGCGAAGCTTCGGGTTCGTGTAATTTAAGAAAGGAAACTATGACAGAAAAAACAAAAGGAATCCTATGTATTATCAGTGCAGCATTTTGCTTCGCCCTGATGAATTTATTTATCAAACTGGCAGGAGATATCCCCACATTGCAAAAGGCCTTGTTTCGAAATCTGGTGGCACTGTTTGTCTCCCTGTCGATCCTGTCAAAAAATAAATTTCCAAAAATAAAGAGGGAAAATCTCCCTCTTTTATTTGGGCGCGCCATTTTTGGCACACTCGGCATCTTTTTGAATTTTTATGCCATTGATCACCTGAATATCGCGGATGCATCCATGCTCAATAAGCTGTCACCGTTTTTTGCAATTCTCTTCTCCTATTTTCTTTTGCGCGAAACGCCAAAGCTTTATCAGATTGTCTGTGTGATCACGGCATTGACAGGAACGCTTTTCATCCTAAAACCACAGGGCGAAACACTTCTGTCCCTGCCAGCTCTCATCGGACTGGCGGGCGGACTATCTGCCGGCCTTGCCTATACACTGCTTCGCAAGGCCACACAGCGCGGTGTGCCGGGCCCCGCCATTGTCTTCTTTTTCTCTACCTTTTCCTGTCTCTGCTCCGTACCATACTGCATTCTGTACTATACACCTATGGCGCCTATGCAGCTATTCTTCCTGCTGTGTACCGGGCTGGCCGCGACCGGCGGCCAATTCTCCATCACGGCTGCCTATACTCATGCTCCCGCCAGCGAACTATCTGTTTACGACTATTCCCAGATCTTTTTTGCCGGTGTCCTGGGCTATCTGTTTTTAGGCGAAATACCAGACCGACTCAGTCTGATCGGATACATTATCATCATCGGCGCTTCCGTCGCCATGTTTCTGCTGCGCCCCCGTCAGGCCTCCTCCTCTTCGGATGTCTGATGCAGGAGGGATGCAAAGAATTCCGGATGCATATCCATCAACGTCGGCTCCTCCTTGTCCTGACGGAACAGATCCAGCACTGGCTTCATCACTCTTTCAAACTGTGCCGGATCCTTAGACAACCGAAGGATCTCCGCTGTATTGACAGCATCGGCCAACGCCGTATGCTGATCTCCCGTGAAGTCATAGTCTGCTGCCGACACGGCCTCATTGAGTTTAATCTTCTTGGATATTCCCAACAGACGGCTGTATTCTGCCTGAAAATCAATCCAGTTTTTTTCCATCCGGCGGATGATCCCTCCAGAATATTCCTTGAAAGCCGCTTCGTTTTGAAACTGACGAATATCTGACAGGCTCCACGAATAAAATCTGGCAGGCTCCTTTCCAATCCATGCTGTAAAATCATCCATTACCTCGGCGAAACGCGGCGCACCCACCAGCATACTGTCCGTAATCCCCGTCAACTCAATGATAATCGGAGACATCACTCCAAAATCAGGCGATACATAACTCTGATATTTATCAATCACGTCAAACTCCTCATCCATCTTCACCGCACCGATTTCAATCAATTCGCAGGAAAGCTTTCTCTTTCCACGAAGCTGTTTCTCAATTTTATTCATTTCCAAATCTATCATAATATGCTTCATGTATTACCGCCCGTCCTTTCTCGTAACTCTATTGGATTGCAGTTCCCACATTTTAATTACCGAGAAAAAATAAAGTATTACTGATATGCCTGTTCTAAACACAAAGAACTGTCTTCCAACACGAACTCATAGCTGGGATCTTTTTTTATAACATCCTTAACATTTTTCATATCACCCTTTATAGATATCCCGCCTTCATAAAAAGGTCCCACTTCCACATGCAGCAATTCATCGTTGTAGAAGTAAATAGAGTACAATGCGCCGCGATAATGAGAAATATCTGCATAGATTAATTTCCCCTGTTCATCATAGTACAAACAATAATCAGCATATGAGTCCTGTTCACTAACACCACGATCAAAATAATGATACATTAAAATATCTCCATCATAATGATCCTTGTATAATTCGTGATTTAATCCGTCATTTATCTTTTTTACCCGAGAGTCAATCTCCCCCATAATATCATTCAGATCCTCCGTACTGAAATGCTGGGACGCATTCACCAAGACGGTATCATGACGATCCGGGAATGACGTATTTGATGCCACGGCTCCCTTCGTGTCGATATCAGAGCTGTGCCTTCCATGCGTTAAAAATACAGTCAATGACACGGCCGTCAATAATACAAGTGTTCCAACTACTTTATATGATTTCATAGCTATCATCCTTCCTTTTTAACTTTCTATGCCAAAATATTATATCATAATGCTTTGCATTATGATCTTGTTGCAGTCTCACATGCAAGCATGCTCGACCTGCTTATCATTATATCATAAAGACAGACTTATTGCCTACACTCTCATAAGTATACTCCGTTTTTGCTATCCTGTCACTATCCATCTGCGCATTGATCCAGATAAATAAAAACGCGTGGGAAGGGATGCTTTTATCGTGATTCATTAATCACAAAATATAGTAATATTCGACAAGCCCATAGACTATATATAGTGTTTTTTTGTTGACTAATTTCCATATTTATGTTAATATGGAAATGTAATGTAAATGATTGTTATGCATCATCCCCCTATATTGATTCATAACGATCCCGTAGACAGGAAGACAGAGGTGATATATGAGCCAAACCGATTTAAAAAGAGTGCGTTTATCCGTAGATAAAAATGTAGGCAATAAAGTTAAGATCCGCGCAAACCGCGGCCGTCACAAAATCGATGTAACCGAAGGAATTATCAGCAAGACATATCCCAGTATTTTTCTGGTAGAAGTTCAAAATAAGCTGGATGCGACAACACAAATGATTTCCTTCAGCTACACGGATGTTTTGACGAAGGATGTGCAAATGCAATTAATCTAATAAGATAATGAAACCTCCACGGTACAACAGTACCGCGGAGGTTTTTGTTAATCATAATATCCTGAAACTTCATTCTTTTCAACCTACTATGCACGTCCACAGCAGAATTTATATTTCTTCCCACTTCCACAGGGACAGGGATCATTCCTTCCTACCTTTTTCTCCTTTACGATCGTCCCCGACTTCTTCTGCTCACGATATAACTCTTTCCTGCGCTCGTCAGACAGCAATTTCTCCCAGACAGGCAGCTCGTACAGCCAGTCAGCCTTCGCCTCAACCATATGATAATACAGTTTCTCCAGATCAATATCGAGGCTGACCTGTGTATCTGCTTCCATTTCCTCAATGGCATTTGGCGTTTTCAGACTCTCATTAATACCGTCCAAAAATCCCACCATATATTTCAGTTCCATATTATATCGTTCTGCCAGCTCCTGTACCGTACCAGACACTACCTCCTCCGGCTTTTCCAACAACTGCTCATATACTGCCTTCTCTTCCTGAAAATATTTCGCCCAAATTGCCTTGCCCGCTTTGGAGTTAATATCCACGCCATATGCGTATTCTCTCCAATCCTGTAATAATGCCATGACTACATTCCTTTCTCAACTATATTTCAGTAATAACAGAAATTTCACTTTCTGTCATCCTTAGTACACCGCCAACGCGGCTATCTGATAGTATACCATTTCTTAAAAATGTGGTCAACTGCCCTTTAATGTTTAACATAAAAATGGAGCACAATTCCTTACCATTCACGCTCTGTATTTACCATTCGCGCCGCAAATAGAAATCGGAGGGAAATTAATGCTATAATAGAACATTATATTTAAGCTTAGGAGGAAATAAAATGAAACTTGTAAAATTATCGCTTGCATTATTGTTAAGTGCTTCTCTTATGACTTCTGTTGCCAGTGCGACAGGTACGAACAATGTTCCCAGCGAACCGACTGCAACACCAACAATGACACCCGCTAACACGCCAGAGCTGACACCAACGGCAACATCCACCAACACGCCAAATCCGGCATCAACAACGGGAACCACTGGCACACCAAAGCCGACGGCAACGGCGAAATCCACTGGCACGCCAAATCCGACGGCAACGGCAAAACCTACCGCAACTCCCGCACCAAAAATAAAAGACAAAAAACCAAAAGCCCCCAAGATTAGCTGTAAAGCTGGGAAAGGCAATATTACAATTAAATTTAATACTGTGAAGAATGCTAAGGGTTTGGAAATAAGGTGGTATGGAAAAGAAGGATACAAAAAAAGCGGGCGTTACATACATGTATATGGAAAAGAAACTAATGGAACATTTTTGGTAGAAGGAGACCAACGAGACCTTTCTGTACGTAAGAAAGGCAAGTATACGATTAAGGTTCGCGCCTACTCAGCAGGGTCAAAACCGAATCTTCGCTACAGCCAACAGGGTTCGCTCCACAGCAAATGGGTCAAAGCGACCGTTACTGTCAAAAAAGTAGGTTCTTCGAGCATGAATTATAATGAAGGTTAATAAGCTTTTCATAGTAAAGTATTATTTTAATAGTGTTTGGTTTTAAGAAAACTGCGCATCAGTCAATGAAAAATCGGCTGGTGTGCAGTTTTTTGCATTTTTTAACTCTCTTTTCTTTAAGATAAACCCGGATGTTCCCATAGCAGCATCACCTCCCTCAGCTCATCCAAACTGTTTACCACCTTGACTCCCATTTCTTTGATTGCCACCTCCCGGATTGCTTTCATTACAGTCATCTCTGCAGCTCTATTTCTCCCCTTCATTCATGAGGATACTCATTAGTGAGGATCCTCATTCAAACGTGGATCTTTATAGCACCACAGCGGATCAAATTCCCTCTGCTTGATGCGGGCAATGTCATCAAAGGTAAAATACCATTCGTCTTCACACAAAAAATAATCCTCCGGGTTATTCTTTAAATACTCATATAAAAAATCTAACAGGAT
>CAYYGS010000095.1:0-8655 GCA_964471335.1 uncultured Jutongia sp. | reverse complement strand
AATGCATTGCGGACTATCTCAAGCAGCCTTAAATCGCCTCAGCTTTTCCACCAAGAGCTTCAATCTTCTTAGGCGCGCTCTTGCTGAATGCGTTGACCTGGACCGTAAGCTTCTTGGTTAATTCTCCATTTCCGAGTATCTTTACCCCGTCCTTTGGATTTTTGATTACTCCTGCTTCTATTAACGTCTCTACTGTGACAACAGAACCGTCCTCAAACCGCTCCAGCTTGTCTACATTAATCGCAACGATTTCCTTTGAGTTGATATTGGTAAATCCTCTCTTCGGAATACGTCTGTACAATGGCATCTGACCACCTTCAAAACCAGGACGTGGTGCACCGGAACGTGCCTTCTGACCCTTGTGGCCCTTACCTGCCGTTTTTCCGTTTCCTGAACCATGGCCGCGGCCTCTCCTAAACTTGTCTCCCTGTTTAGCGCCCTCTGCCGGCCTCAATGTTGATAAATTCATTGTAATACCTCCTAAATAAATACTAACGGGCCAATACAATAGCACATTTTCCGAAAAATGAAATTATGCTTTTTCATGCTCTTGTATTGCAAAGAACCGCTGCTTATGCGGCTCCTCAAAAGCGAAACCTCAGAAATGCTTTGCCAATGTGTTATCGGCTTAGCAATTCTTGTCGCCTTACCCTCGCAATGTAACATCATCTACTATAACACAAAAAAGGGGCTTTTGAAAACCCCTTTTTTGTAAAAATGTAAAATTTTTGTAATCTTTGTTATTATTTTACCTTACCTTTGTATCCAGCCTTCTTCAAAAGCTTTTTATAGGCCTTCTTCTGCTTCTTCGGAACGGTTGCCACTGCCTTCTTTGGCACCTTGGAAAATGCTTTCTTTCCGATCTTCTTAAGTCCTGTTGCCTTAATCGTAATCTTTTTCAGCTTCTTCCTGCCGGCGAAAGCGCTGGCCCCGATGCTCTTAACATTTTTGCCAATCGTTACGCTGCTAAGCTTAGCCGCCTTGCTGAATGCCTTTTTGTCAATCGACGTAATCTTAAAGGTATATCCATTCAGCTTCACTGTTGCACCCAGGTTCACCTTCTTTAATGACTTATGGACACTGGCTACCGCCACGGTACCATTCTTCTTTGCAGACTTGGTCACACGGTATGTGATCTTATTCACCGTCTTCTTAGAGCCCTTCTTCGGAACTGCCTTTGTCGTCACAGCCGAACCGGAAGCTGCACTGCCAGAAGCTGCGCTGGCCTTCATTGCCGCCACTGCTGCCGCAATCAGCTGATCTGCTGTCTGACACTTGCAGGAAGCATCAATCACAACCGGCTCTTTCATCTCTTCGATAGAAGTTACCTTGTATCCATAGCAGACATCACGTCTGTTTCCTGTCATCAGGAAAATCACCTTATCGCCATCTACATAATAGACAGACTCGCTGCGCTCATCACCCGTCAGCGTCCATACTGCCTTACCAGTGCTGTCAATCAACCGGAGCGTTGCAGAGCCCAGATCCGTCTGTGGATCAAATGTAATCTTCAGCTGCTTTGCCCCCTCAATCTGAAATCCTTTCACACTGTACCGCTGATCATTCGGATGATTTGATTCCGGAAGTACTGTCGTATCATATGTAAATTGCTGAAGTACACCGACCGATGTCGTCATATCGGAAATAATTTCCTGATCTTTATCTGTCTTCTTCGAAATCCTGCACCGATAATTCATGGAGAGATACCCTTCGGAAACAGAATGATATGTATCCGACAAATGATACTTCGGTGTTGTTGTCTTTAATACAGGGCCGTCCGCTCCTGTAACCTTACGCATAGTGCCTGTGCTTGGCTCCAGCGCATACCATTCATAGACATATTCTGTATCTGCATACGGATTATAGAATTTTGCAGTCACCTCAATACTCTGATTCTGTTCTGCCCATGTTCTGTCGGCTTCAATCGTAAAGCTCTGCTCAATGCTATAGTAGATCGTACGCATTTCCCCGGATGTCTCAATGATCAAACGGTATTTGCCAGCTGTCTCCTCTGTCAGCTTTGACACAATGTATTCATGAGAAGCAGCACCCGTAATATCTACATATTCCCATACTGTGTCGTCTCCATCCTCAGATTCTACTTCTGTCAGCTTGCTCCACTGATATGTGATCGTCTCACCGGCATTTGCCGTTGCATCAGCAAACATGCGCACAGAACCGTCTTCTCTCATCTGCGGATTATAAGCCCCAGGAATAACATTCAGTCCGGTATCCACATAAACATAATACCGCAGCGTCTGGCCATTTCCTTTTGCATCAGAAACAACGCATGTATAAACGCCCAGATCATCCTTCCGGATATTGCTTAATGTCAGGGAAGCCTTCGTCTCCCCATACAGAAGTTCACTCCGGCTGATACCATCTTCATCTTTTACCACGTGATACCACTGGTAAAATAAATCATACTCACTGTCAATCGTTGCTGTCGCAGTTAATACAACCTCACCGCCAAACGCCACTTCATAACCAAGCGTATCGCCAAGATACAGAGCGTCTGATGTTACCTCCATATTCGTCGTATCCCTCAACCGGAATACTCTTTCTGCCTGATTTCCCTCGGTATCGGTCGCAACACATTTATATCTGCCCGTATTTGCTCTCGTTACGACATCAATCGTATAGGATGCAGAGGTTGCGCCGCCAATTGCCTCCCATGACACATATCCGCTTCTCTGATAATACCATTGATACTTCAATTCCAGATCGTCACTGGACTCTGCCTTGACTTCCATCGTTACGCTTTTTCCGAGGATGACCTCCATCTCGATCTCCGACTTATCCTCATCATATTCCGGCTCCATCGTAATCTCAGGCTGTGTATCGTCCTCCTTCAATGTGACATAATAAGACATCACATCTGCGCCATCCAACTGGATATCACAACGATACATTGTCAGTTCATTCCTGCCGAGGTTTGTCAGCTTGTAGGATTTCTTCGTTGCCCCATGGATCTTTTCTTCGCCCCAGTAGCTGTGATCATCCGGATCATAACGATACCACTGATACGTAAAGTTATAGGAATCCCCTTTCAGAATCACCGGCTCCAGAGTCACATCATCTCCCAGCTTCACCTGCTTTGTCTCGCTGCTGTTCTCCAAATAAGCAGATGTGTAAAGTGATGTATAAAAGTCTATATAGTCTATTCGCTCATCTTTCTCCGGATCGTCTGTCTTCCGATTTAACTCGCAATACAGGCTGGTGAAATCCCCTGCTTTCAGAGATGAAATCTTATATTCCGGCTTCGTAGCGCCCTCGATATAGATTTTCTCTCCATCCTCCCAACGATACCACTTAAAAGAATACGCATCCTTATCCGGATCTTCTGTAATCAGGCGGACACGGTATGTCGCACTGTCGCCCATTTTCTTAATCTGTCTGTTCGGTGTCATTCTCTCTATCTCGGCCGCATACTTCCCAGACACATCATACACAAATTCCTTAGAATATACTGTATTCTTATTCTTATAGGATACAATACACTTGTATTGCGTGTAATCTCTCTCGCTGGCAATATTTACCTTGTAATGGTTGTCGTCCTGATTTAACAGCTCCCAATATTCTGCTGGCTGATCATGATCAGCACCGCTGTTATAATATTCTGTCGAAATAGAATAACTCTCATAACGATACCACTCATAAAACGGTTTCACTCCCTCCGGGAAGAGAATATCTGCCTTCAAATCAATTGTTTCTCCAATCGACTTCCGGAAATAACTCTTCTCCGGCGTGTATACTACTGTTTTCAGGTCTTCTTCGTACAGGCTGACGGTAAGCGTCTTTTCCTCCGCGCCGTCCTCCACCAGCACCTGATACGTTCCATAATCAGAACGTTCCACAGCATCCAGATGATATACAGCACTCTTTTCTGAAAGCTCCACGTATTCACCGGTGGACGTATTTAACTTTGACCATGTATAGGTGATCGGATACATTTTCTCATTCCGGTTAGCCGCAACAACTTCCAATTCAGCGCTTGCTCCCAGAGTTGCACCCACCTCACTGTTCTTGACATATGCTGTCAGGTCCGACTGATATTCCACCTTAAAGAAACGGCTCTCCATTGTAAATACAGGATCTTCTTCATCCTGATAATACAGGGAAATCTTACACAGATATTCTCCCGGAATATTGTCGTCACCAGACACAACATAGCTGTCTGCCTGCTTGATCCATTTGTAGTACTTCGATGTAAAGACCTCATGTCCATCAATTATTTCGGAATTAAAAGAATTATATATTTCTATATATTCCGTACCGCTAAGATCCGGTTCCTGAAAATCCTCTGAGAGGAATTTCTTCACCCTATTAGAGACACCGGTACCTCCTTCATATTCATAGTACCACTTTTCCTCAGCAACCATCTGATACCAGTCCTTCTCTGCCCGGTAATCCTTAGCCACCTTACTGTCAAGGGACAGCTCCACGCTCTCGCCCTTCTGCAGATAAATCGTATCTCCCAGATCATCCGTATAATAATTGTCCGAATAACGGCTGCCCTCACTCAGCGTAAAATAATAGCAATATTGCTCTGTCTGTTTACCATCTTTTGTCACAGATACCGTAAGCTTATAGTTGAATGAACCATAATAAACTACCTGATCTGTAAGCTCCCCGTTCTCATCCTTTGCATAGTCATACCGTACCGTGTCAAATCCTCTGCGTTCAGACACTTTGGCCTTCAGCTTCGACTCCGTGCCAACCGTCTCTGCAACACGTGTACCACCTATTAGTTCTTTCGAATATTTCTCCCACAGATAAGAAAGCTTGTATCCATTCTCCTCATCTACCTGTGCTGTCACAAAAAATTCTCTCTCCTCGTCAACCTCTGCTGAAAGTGATGTCGATGACCTGTCTATAACACGATAACCGCTTGTCGGATTGATCGTAAATGTCTTCTCCATCTTCTTCGGAACAAGCTTAAGCCCTTTCAGGCTGCTATCCTGGCTAATCTCAATTTTCGGTGTCACGATACACTTATAGGAATTTGTCGGATCTGTCACCTTTACCTTCAGGGTATCAGCCGTCTCATCCTCCAGCACATATTCCTTCCCCGCTGCATCCACACGATACCACTGATACTCCGCCCCCTTACAATAAGCATTATCGTTGTTACGGGCAGAAACCTTTAATGTTGCCTTTCCGTTTTCCCTGAGGGAAATCGCTGACTGTGTTGCAACAACCGTCAGCGGCTCATAGGAGACCGGAAACTTCTTTACTGCCTTTTTCACTACACGGTCGCCATAGGACAAGGTCACTTCGCATTCATAGCGGTCCACCTGCTTCCTGACAGAACTGCTGCTGTTATCTGTCTTGAAAGAATCCATCAGACGAACATACTGCCGATCCGGCGAATATTCCTCCTCTAATTCCTTTTTATCATTATCTACAGAATATGCATACCATACATAGTCCGCATGACAGTCTGCCATTGTGCCGTCATGTGTCTCTACTCGTGCAATTCTTGAAGACTGATCTGCCGCCTGCATGAATGTTATCTCTGTCTCCTGATCCAGATCATCTACATTATAAAAACCATGCTCCTCCCAGTCAAAGCCTTCCTCTGCTGCCTTTTCCTCTGTAATGCCTGTGTAATGATATACGCGCTCATAATAGTTTGTCAGACCGAAGTCCTCCGGCTTTTTCCCAGTGCCAAGAGAATACTCCGTATCGTCTACCGTAATACTTGTCACGTCGATCTTACATATGTATTTCGTCTCATTAAATTGATTAGACACCTTCCCATCCGGTATCTCGTCATCCTCTTCACTGCTACTGCTGGGAGCCAGCGAGCTCGCTGTCTTTCCCGGCAATATCCTGCGATTGCCGTCCTCTTCCTTATACCACTGATAAGAATACTCCGGCTCAATTGAAGCGCCTGCTGCAATTGAAGCACCAAATGCCTCCTGTATCTTAGAAGCATCTGTCATTGTCTGTTGCAAATGCGCGTCTATTCCCGGCACAAAAATATACGCTACCGTCTGTGACGCATTCGCATAATCCGTCTTCTCGACTGCTATAATACCATCGTCACTCACCTCATAATCTTCTGTTGCCGATGGTGATTTCCATGTTAATAACTGCGTTGCTGATGGCTGTACAGCACGTGCCTGTCCACCATTCTCTCCTGCTGCACTGGCTGTCAGCGTACCAGCCGGCACCGATGTAACCACCATCGCAGCGGCAAGGAGAAGCGCCATTAGCTTCCTTCGTTTCCTTGTATGCATTTATCTCTCCATTTCTGCGTCACTATGATGTCAATAAATTTATGGCGAGTGACGCACAACCACAAATTTACCAGAGAAGCTATATCCATTCTTTGATAACGCCTCTCCGTACTCTCCCGAAACCTACTCTTTATTTCTACCATAAAATCATAAAATTATCAATACAATCTTGATTTTGACTATCCTGCTTTTAAATTTCAAACTATCATTGCTTCAACTCCAAATTCAAAAACAATTCCTCCCGAATCCTCTGATAGTCTGACAGTCTCTGGCACTTATGTATTTTTTTACGAAATCTCTCCCCATCCTGAAAGCTGTCAATCAGAAATGTCCATATCTCCTTCATCTTAAATAAAACTGGTATCTCTCCACTAAAGACTTCGCTGTAACGCTCCTGTAAAAGAAGGATATAGTGATGTAATTGTTCCTTGGTAACCCCTGCCGTTTCTCCCTGCAACAGACAACCAGCCAATTCCGGATGAGCCAGCAGACCGCGCCCCAGCATAATCCTCTCCACCTGCGGAAACCGCTCCTGAAAGCGCCTGAAATCCGCAATCGAAAAAATATCTCCGTTATAGCAAAGCGGTGCTGTACATCTGGATACCGCTTCCCCAAACATATCCCAGTTGGGCGTGTTTTCATAGAAGTCAATCTGAAGCCGCGGATGGACAATCAACTCCTGTACCGGATATTGGTTAAAGATTTGGATTAACTCCAAAAACTCCTCTGGATCGTCCTTCCCCAGCCGTGTCTTAATGGAAATCTTCACCGGTGATCTGGCATAAATTTCCTGTAAAAAGCGGTTTAACGCCTCTGGTCTCGCTAAAAAACCTGCCCCCTTTCCTTTGGATACCACTGTCCGGGAGGGACAACCCAGGTTTAAGTTCACGGTATCATATCCCAAATTCTTAACGGCTTCTGCCGTATGCAAAAAATCCTCTGCATTGTTGCCTAAAATCTGTGGGATCAGCCGGATTCCCCTATTATTCTCAGGCAAAATATCACGCAGCTCCTTATTACGCATTTTGCGTTTCTGAGTTGTAGATATAAACGGTGAAAAATAAGCATCCACTCCACCAAAACATTCCTCATAAACGCCGCGGAATATATATCCTGTAATCCCTTCTAATGGGGCAAAATAAATCTTCATCTCCTGTTTCCTCTCCGTCTGTTCCTTTTTAATCTAAAGATAAGTGGGTATGCACTCTGATCCCATCAAAAAACGCGGTAAGGGGGAATTCACTTCCCCTTACCGCGTTTTTTATCCCTGATTAAAGCTCTTCCACTTTTACCAGATGCCTTACATGCCAAATCATACCTCTGACTGACTCATTATCCGGCAGCTCTACTGACTTATTTAACTTCTTCAGTCCCAACGCTTCCACTGTAGCGCGATGCTTCGGAATGGCGCCAATTGTAGATTTTACCAATGTAACCTTTAATTTACCTGCCATTGTAATCCTCCAATCTAATCTCTCTCACTTGTGGTCATGCCGACAGCGCCGGCACAATCCTGTTATGAAAGCTCCTCAACAGAAATACCTCTGGCTCTTGCTACTTCCTCCGGCGTCTTTAAGTGCTTCAGGCCTTCGATCGCTGCAAGCACAACATTCTGCTTATTATTGGAACCGAGAGACTTTGTACGAATATTCTTATAACCTGCTAATTCCAGTACGGCACGTGCCGGACCTCCGGCGATGATACCAGTACCTTCCGGAGCCTTCTTGATCAATACAGAAGCACTGCCAAATTTGCCGTTAAAGTCATGCGGAACGCTGCCGTTCTCATCGATAGGAACTTCTACGAGCTTCTTGATGGCATCTTCTTTTCCCTTGCGGATCGCTTCCGGAATCTCCGTTGCCTTGCCAAGACCAGCGCCTACATGTCCGTTCTTATCGCCAACTACTACTAATGCAGTAAATCTCATATTACGTCCACCCTTAACAACTTTGGTTACACGCTTAATCGTTACTACATTATCTTCTAGCTCTAAATTGCTAGTATCAATAATTGTACGTTTCATGAGTTGTTCTCCTCCTAAAATATTCTGAATCGCTGAAGCAAAGTTCTTAGAACTGTAATCCTGCTTCTCTTGCTGCTTCTGCTAAAGCTTTAACCTTACCCTGATAGATAAAACCGCCCCTGTCAAAGACAACAGTCGTAATTCCCTTATCCATTGCCTTCTTGGCAATTACTTCGCCAAGCTTTGCAGCCGCCTCTACATTATTTGTTTTTGCTAAACCATCCTTAACATCCTTCTGCAGGGTGGATGCTGAAACTAAAGTATTCTGGGCCGTATCATCGATAATCTGAGCGTACATATGATTATTACTTCTAAATACAGCTAAACGCGGTCTCTCGGATGTTCCAGAAAGACGGTTACGAACCTTCATGTGTTTCTTCACACGAA
>CAYYGS010000094.1:0-8656 GCA_964471335.1 uncultured Jutongia sp. | reverse complement strand
AAACAGTGCTCTCAGAAAAGAACCAAGGACTATCACACCATAAATCAGGCAAAGCCCTCCTATTACCAACATCATAATGAGTGCAATGCTAATGGCACTCTTCATGCTGTGTATGATATATGCTCTGGAAATCAGATATAACGCAAGTGCTGTAACCAGCGGCATCACTACCGCCAGTATTATCGTACCTCTCTTCAATGCTATAGACATCAAGCTTCCCCCTTTTGTGATAAAAACAATGTTTTTCCTTATATCCTGTATCTCAGACGCCTTATACTCCTTAACTGGAACAATCGTCACAGTTCATCTCTGTAATGTCTTTTTTCTGTTTTAGCATCAGTAACAGCCTCTGTAAGACCCGCTACAATACTTTCATATACACTATTCATATCAATAGTATCAATTTGCCGGCTCGGTTAATCCTTCACTTACCTACACGCTTCCTATAGACTCTGGAAGGATTTCCGTCCATATCGTTCATCATTTGATAAAATTCACAGCCATACTTTTCATATAATCCAATATGGTTTGTTGATATAAAAATATCTTGCACCTTCTCAGCTTTCGCGAGTTTCTCAATTTCCTCAAATAATTTCTCCAGATAGCGGTGGCCTCTGTATTGAGGAAAAGTATACACAAATCCAATCCACGGAGTCAGCTCTGTCGGCTGAATATCATCTATTTCTGCATAGGTACAAAAAGAAATGAGTTCATCATTATTTACAAGCATTAATACCTTTGATTTTTCTCCCACAGTGTCTTTGAATTTGTTTTCACTCAACAATTCATATAGAAATTGGCCAGCACCCCAATCACTTTTTTTCATTTGCTCCAACCAATGTTCCGGTCGGTCGCAACTATAATAATCAATTACTTGCATTTGTATTTCCTCCTCTTTATATAACGGAATTTGCTAAACAAGATCTTTTTTCAAACTTATATCCTCCAAATTATAAGATTTTTTTCTTTAATATAACCAAAGTGTTAGCTTATCCTCTCTATAGGGTAATCCCCATAAAAATATTCCTGCCAACTACTGGCTCACTTTCTGTAATTGGAACAACCTTATTCTATTTTTTTAATCGTACTACATTTTTCACCGTAGGAGTCAGTGTCAACGACAACAGCATCAACAATGCTGTAATCCCCACAGCATTATTTAAGTACACTCCTACATGACCGGTAGCCAACTCGTTTTTAAATATATTGTATATGACTATCTGCCCAAGCATAACTCCAGCAATAACCCCCACCAAAAGATAGAGTCCAATTTGTATCCAGGCAACGTAAAACAGCTTTTTTTCTGTAAATCCCAGAAGTCGAAGGGTGTGAAACTCTTCCCGTCTGGAAAGCAAAATCCCCCTTGTGGAATTCAACCAGCCGATCCCCGCCACAAAGCTCAGCACCCCCAGTACCAGCTTAATCAGTGCCATGCGCTGGTTAAAGATCTGACTCTCTAATTCCCTTCTTTCCTTATATCCTATCCAGGAAACATCTGAATTCTCCTCCGCAATGCTTCCGAGCACATTTTCAACGGTATTCCCATCTCCCCAGATATAAAAGAACGTATCCTGAATATCATTTTTCTCCGCTTCCTCCATATCGACATTCTCCACATCTATATAAATCTGATTATCTTCGTCCAAACCTCCGAAAATATTGTTTGCCGCTTCCAACACAGTATATGTTTTTTTCTCTTTTGTCATAGGCGGGGTCACAACTATTTCATCCCCTTCACGGTATCCCACATTTTTCATCGTATCAGGAGTCATCAGAATATAGTCATCAAATGAATCTTTCTTAATTTTCTTTTTATAAAACTTTTCATGCACCCGGAAATATGCATCTAAATTTGTTGCATACATTACATAATAGATATCGGATGTACTTTCCCAATCGCCCTGAACCCGCATCTGATAGTAACTATTCACGCCATCTACTGCATTGATCCTTTCCGCATATTGTTTTATCTTTTCTATCGTAATTTGATTTTCTTCAGTCTCCCAATGTACCATATAATCTGCCTCATGGGTAATTGACTTCAGATATGATGTACTGTTCCCTTGAAGAAGTTCCAGAAAACTAAGCCCCACATAGGAAAACATTGTAATCAACGCAATGATCAATATAATAAAAAAATTCTGTGCCAATTTGGGCAGCATCAGCTTTACGGCAAGATACCCCTGATTGCCAAAAAGTTTTCTCAACCATGTCATCCTGAACTTTCGCCTGCCTGTTACATGACTATCTGTTTCGTTAAAAACCTGTATCGGCATCACACTCTGACCGTATATAAAAAACACCAGCACAATCAGATTAAACAATACAAAAATCACACCCGAAAATCCAAAAAGATTTCCCCACTGAATGACAACCCCTCCCTGAAACAGATTCAACTTATCATTCAGTATGGAAAGCAAATATTTATCAACCAGAACCGTACATAACATCCCCAGTCCACACCCGATCATGCTCAGAAACAGAGACATCCCGCCAAAGAGCAGGGAAATCTGCTTCTCTGTCCCGCCAACAGTACGCATGACCGCCATGTCTCTCCGATATTTTCGCAGGTATTCGTGGAAATTACTGACGATAAACATACCACTGATCAGTACGACGATGCCAGACAGCATCCGTATCATTACCTGAAAAATGAGCAGTAGTCTTCGAACCGTTTCATCCTCTTTCACTACATAAACAGAAAAATCCTTTGACAGATCCTGCAAGCGGCTGCTCAATTCGGAGATAGTTTTATCTTCGCACTGTATGAGCATATAATTGCACTGCCCCTTTTCGTCCCCCAGAAACTCATGCAGTGCGTCCCTCTCCATTAACATCATACACGTCATGGTTTCTGTGAAGGAATCATTCCGTATCAGTTCCCCCACCTGAAATGTCTTTCCCTGTATCTCAAAGGTATCCCCCTCTCCTATCTGATACTGTCTCGCCAGATACTCATTGATGACGACTGTATTTCCCTCCACCGGATAAGAATATTTATACTGGCTCTGATTAATCCCATCATCTTTGACCCCCAACGCATAGATTTCCTGTTCCCCCTCAATCTCACAATAGAATCCATCCGTGCAACCGGTGATACCAGTCTGTTCTTTTATCTGTTCCATTTCCTGCGCAGTAAAATACCGCCCATCCTCCGTTGAGATGCGCACCTGAAAATCCCCATATTCCTCCAGGATGCTATCTTCATACTTCTGTTTTGCATTTGCTGAAAGTTGAAACATACTCACACAAAGAAAATCTGCAAAAAAGATACTCAATATACATGATAGCGTTAAAAAACGGCTTTGTTTCAAAAACACCCCAGCAAGTTTTAATATATGACGCATCTGCGGTCACCGCCCTTTCTGTAGGGACAATGTCTTAAAGATGTCGATAATATTGTCCATATCCTTTTCATTTTTCTGACACTGATATTCATTGCAGATCAAACCATCGTGCAGAAACAAGATCCGATCCGTATAACCCGCCACCATTGCATCATGTGTCACAATGATGATACTCCTGTTATTTTCCTGCTGTAACTCCAAAAAGAGTTGCATGATCTCTATGGACGTATTGTAATCCAGATTCCCGGTGGGCTCATCTGCCAGCAGGATCTTAGGTTCCGTGATCAATGCTCGAGCGATCGCCACACGTTGCCGCTGTCCTCCAGACAACTCTGTAACGGATTTCTTTTTCTTCTCTATAATGCCAACCTTCTCTAAGATCTGATCCGTCCTTTCCCATATCACACGATTCTTCTCTCCGGCAAGCATCAACGGCAATGCCACATTTTCCTCCACAGACAGATCTGAGATCAGATTGAAATTCTGAAAGATAAAACCGATATTTTCCCCGCGGATCTTTGTGGCTGTCGGTTCCGTCCCATAATCCTCCCGCAGCTCCCCGTCCAAATAAATCTTCCCCTCACTAGCACTATCCATAGCTCCCAAGATATGTAATAACGTGCTCTTTCCGGAACCACTGCTGCCCATGACTGCCAGCATCTCCCCCTGTTCCAGTTCCAATGACACTCCATGCAGCGCTTCAAAGGATTCCTTTCCTTCTCCATAAATTTTGTGAATATTCTCTACATTTAGAATTATCTGTTTCATAAATGAAACCTCCTGTTACCGTTTATAAAAAATTATCGATACAGTCCAGATTGTTGTATATACAAATCATAATACTGTCTCTGTTTCTTTAACAGTTCATCATGAGATCCCATCTTAACAATCATTCCATTATCCGGATAAGAGCATCCATGTCAGAAGTCTACTCACCCTTCATCCATTTTTTATTATTATGTCCAATTATAGTTTAATTTGGACGAAAAAACAATAAATTGAACAAAACTCCTGCCTTCCCATCAACATAGGGGAAGGCAGGAGTATCACCAATCTGCATATACTGTTCCAGATACATATTTCCGGTTTGTCATATTCAATCTTCTCAACTAATAACCAAAACGAGATAAGTCTATCAGATTCTCATTCTCGCTCAAATCCAGACTACTCAGATCGTTTCCCCAACAGGATAAGAACATCAAATTCACATTATTGCTCAGATCCAGACTGTTCAGTTCGTTATCCCAACAGTATAAGAGTATCAAATTCACATTGTTGGTCAGATCCAGACTACTCAGTTGATTTTTCCAACAGCATAAACTTGCCAGATTCACATTGTTGGTCAGATCCAGACTGCTCAGTTGGTTTTCCCAACAGTATAAATTTATCAAATTCGTATTGTTGGTCAGATCCAATGTGCTCAGTTCGTTTTCCCAGCAGTATAACTTTGTCAAATTCACATTCTTGGTCAGATCCAGACTGCTCAGTTCGTTTTTACAACAGAATAATTCTGTCAATTTGATATTCTTTGATACATCTAAACCGCTCAAATGATTGCCACTGCAGTCTAATTCTGTCAAATTGATATTCTTTGAGACATCCAGACTGCTCAGTTTGTTTTCTGCACAGCTGCAATCTTCCAAATTCACATTCTTTGTGATATCCAGAATTTCCAGTTGATTCTCATAACAAGATAAGACTTTCAAAGATATATTGTTTGTTACATTCAGACTACTTAATTGGTTTGCACCACAGTATAGTCCTGTCAGGTTTGCATTTCTGGTCACATCCAGAGCACTCAGTTGGTTGTAACTGCATCCTAATTCTGTCAGATTCACATTTTGGGTCACATTCAGACTGCTCAGCTTGTTTTCACTACAAAATAGCTTTGTTAAATTGGTAAAATCACTTACATCTAAATTGCCCGATAAATTTTGTCCATCCCAGTTGATTTCTGCCAGTGCACCCTCTTTCCAGGTATATTGGCTGCTGTTCATATCTTCACTAACTGTTGCACCTAATGCCCGCTGTTCCGTAATAATTTTTCTCAAGGCAGCTACATCCTTCGCATTTGTCTCCTCAGGTGCATTCGTTGGATTTGATGTAGATGACGGTACTTGTGTTTCTGTCGAAGGCGGCATTGTCACGGTTGGATTGTCTGATGGTGGCGTTGTCACGGTTGAATTGTCTGATGGTATCGTCGTTACGGTTGGATTAGTTGGCGGCGGCGTTGTCACCGCGGATTGTGTGCTTGGGGATGGTACGGGAGACTGTGTTGTATTTGGCTTAGGAGTTTTAGAATTCCCGGCATCTTTCACAGTCACTTTGCAAGTTAATTCCGTCTTTCCAACGGTAGCCTGTATTTTTGCCGTCCCTTTCTTCTTCCCTTGGATAGTAACTGTCACTTTGTTCTTTTTCTTTAAGGTAATGCACTTTTTCCCAGATAAGATTTTCCATGTTACTGTTTTCTTTGTGTTCTTTACTTTGAGTGTTTTGCTGCTTCCTTTTGTAATGGTAATTTTTTCACTATTCAGTCTGACCTTTTTTGACGCTGATACCTCCATAGATGGAATCATACCAAGCGACAAGGCACAACAAAGCAAACCCACAATTAGTTGTTTTTTGGTTCTCATCATGATTCATTCCTCCTTATGTTTTTTGCATCAAGCATAGATACTATACTGACCAAAATCCCTTCCATCCTATAAAAAATACCAGGATGTATAACCGCTCCACTCTGTTTATTACGGAAATATCGTACATCATTTTTTTTCATTTGAAAATATAACAGGCAGAATCTAAATTTTCTGGCAGAATCTAAAATCAATTCTGTATGGGGATACTGACAATAAACCTGAATTCCTCCTCCCCATCATTTATCACATATGTCCCATTATACTCTTCCACAATTCTTTTCACATTTTCCATTCCAAATCCATGCAGTTTTCCATCTGACTTAGAGGATAGAATTTTACCATCACGACATATCAGTTCTCCATTCCAGGCATTACTAACAGCCAAAATCATCTTTCCATTCTCCACCACAAATTTCACCTTAACCAAAGGTTCCCTACCCACACATTTCTCACTTGCTTCTATTGCATTGTCTAATAAATTTGCAAATATGGATATAATATCATTATCTTTAAGAGGAATTTTTGACAGATCATTAAAATGGACTATCATAAGAATTTTTTTGTTCAGCGCATCCATATACTTTAGATTTAATATCGCATTAACGATCGGTTGATTCGTATCAAATCGATTCATTTGTTCCGGTTCATCACTATATGCCTGGATATACTCAGATATTCTATCATATTCTCCCTCTTGCAGTAATTCATGAATCACTAACATTTGATTCCTATATTCATGTTTCTGCCGCTGTAACTCTTCAACCCTCTTTTTCTCCTGTAAATATAATCTTTCTGTTTGTTCTGCATGTTCCAACAGTATTGCTTCCTGCTTACTTTTCGTTTCCCTGCGTACAACATCTAAGATCAAATGAAACACAAAGATATTCATCAATGCCAATCCAATCACAACAAATAAAACAGTATTTTCCTGCCTGTCTGTCATGTTTCCTTCAAAATTCACAATCAGTGCTAAAATAGTTATCGTAGAAAAAACAGGAACCACCATATATTTTATCCATTCCTGTTTTGTCATGATATACTCTTTTTCTGTCCCAAAACGGTTCTTAAACCAAATAACAAAAAAGATGACTAATATCTGACTTAAAGTTCCCATCAAATACCCGATAACGGTTTCTGTGCTTCCTATAATATCAATCCCACTTACTATCTTCTTAACTGAAACAAAAACAAGGTAATCAGCTAAAACACAAATTGCCTGATAAAGAAATGCAATTCCAATAAATTTTAAAACACTGGATTGATATAATTGTCTCAGAAAAATTACATCCAAAAAAACAACCACAAACATCTTTAAAATAACATAGTGATCAAATATTGCCGAAGCCAAAAACTCCGCGCCCACCCAAAACAGCATATACACAACATATTTTTTGTTCCCTGATAATATTTTCTTATCAGCTAACACCGAACCAAACAGATTGCACATAATTACATATATACTTGTATATATCATTCCGTAAATATACGTATTCATTTTATGCCTCCAAAACAAGTTATTATATCTTTCCGCAAAATTCAAGATAGCTTTTTTCAACCTCTAAATACTTGGATTGCGCTATTAATAGAGACTTTCCAATAGACAATTGCACCTCGTATCGTTTTACATCAACTATAAAGGAAACATTTGCCAAACAACTTTTATGAATTCTCAAAAAGTTCTCATTACAAATCTGTTTTTCTAATTCATCTAACCTTTCTCTTTTTGTATACACATTCAGTATTTCTCCCTCTATCACATAGAAATAACAATAATGAAGATGGCTTTCAATGTAAACTAAATTTTGCAGATCCACCTCCTTTTCTCTCTCCCTGAAATTAAATTTCATTAAATTATTTTGAATTTTATTACTTTGTCCAATAATTAAATCAAGACATTCATAAATACTTGCACGAAAAGTTTCCATTTCTTTCAAAATATATCGCACAGCATTGACCTTATACCCATCCAGGGAATATGTCAAATACGCTGTCACAAAGGCGATCGGAACTTTCGATACCTCTCTGACCTTTTTAGCCGTTTCCATTCCACTAAGGGTTTCCATTTCCACATCCAGAAAAATCAGATGATATCGACTCACTTTGCTGCCTAAATTCAGCAGTTCCTTTCCCGAATGAAATAAATCTATTTGATACTCCATTTGATTCAATTTCATATATTGAATTATAATTTTTCGTTCCATATACAAGAATTCTTCATTATCATCGCATAACGCAAACCAAAACATCTATTTCCCTCCCTCAAAATCATACGCCATTATCCCGATATTATATTCTCTATACATTCTGCAATGGATTCCTGCACGTTGACATAATTTTTGAGCAGACCATAGATTTCCCTCAACGTCTGCTTTATTTTCCTGTCAACTTTTTAATTACGTCAGTATACGGCGCACTAACTTCCGCATTGATTTCCTCTCCCTGTTTCTGGAATGCAGCGGTCTGGTCGGCGGTCAATTCTGTAACAACACAACCTGCTTTCTCCGCCTGTTTGATTGCTTTCTCATCATATTCCTTAAACGCCTGAATCTGCTGTTTAGAAATCTTCTTAGCACATTCCATGACAATCTGGCGGTCTTCCTCAGACATTGCCTCTAATGCGGACTTGGATGCCACAATCATTTCCGGTATGCAGGTATGTCTGTCCAATGTAAT
>CAYYGS010000093.1:0-8677 GCA_964471335.1 uncultured Jutongia sp. | reverse complement strand
AATAAAAAGGAGCTGCGCCTCCGCGTTAATATTGATAAAAATGTCCCACAGCTTCTGATTGGTGATGCTCTGCGTATCGGTCAGGTGCTTAATAATTTACTCTCGAATGCTGTGAAGTTCACAATGGTGGGGCAGATCAGTGTCGATGTGAGCAAGACGATGCAGATTGATGATGAGATTGAGCTCTTCTTTATGGTGAAGGACAGCGGGATCGGGATATCGCGTGAAGAACAGGACTCGCTCTTTGAGAGTTTCAAGCAGGCAGATGCATCGATTACGAGACGTTTTGGAGGTACAGGGCTGGGGCTTTCCATCACGAGGCAGCTGGTGCAGATGATGAATGGAAATATTTATGTGGAGAGTGAAAAGGGGAAGGGAAGTTGTTTTTCCTTTAATATTAAACTCCACACGAATCAGGACGTGAAGGTGAGCGCAGATCTGAATGAGGCCTACGAGAACTGGTCGAATCTCAAGACTGCAATGCGGGAGGAATCAGAGGAGAACTTCATGGAATTTGGCTCGGAAGAGAATCTGGTGGAACTGCGCAAGAGGTTGGAGAAGCTTGTACTCTCGATCGAACTTGGTTCCTGGCAGAAGGCGGAGACGATGGCGGAGACGGTCAAGGCTCTCGTCAAGAATGGCGGGGATGATTTCAAAAGGCCGATCCTGCAGTTGGAAATGGCGATTCGAAAGGCGAATCACGATAAGAGCATTGCGGCTTATGATAAATTAGTAGCGAAGCTTAAGGAGACGCTTGGAGATGATTTGTAAGATATTATTGAGGCAGAAGGAGGCGGATGCATGGACGCAGAGCAGAAGAGAACAGAGCCGGAAAAGATATTAATCGTGGATGATATTGATGTTAATGTAAAAATACTGGAAAATATCATGAAGAGAGAGGGATATGATACGCTGTGTGCCCAGAGCGTACAGGAAGCGCTGGAGATTATGAACGAGACGATGCCGCAGCTGATTCTGTCAGATTATTCAATGCCGGGGATGAACGGGCTCGAATTCTGCCGGCTGCTGAAGAGCAATCCGATCACCAGGGATATTCCGTTTATTTTTATTACTGTAGCAGATTCTAGTGAGGAGAAGAGACAGGCCTTTGAGGCTGGTGTGGTGGACTTTATCAGCAAGCCGTTTGAGCCGGTAGAAGTCATTATGCGCGTTAATAATCAGATCAACAGCTATCATATAAAGCAGGAACTTGAAAATTACAATCGTTTGATGCATAAAATGGTAACAGAACAGAAGAAACAGCTTGATAAGGAGCGCGAAAATGTATTGCTTGCGCTGGGGCGGGTAGCAGATAAAAGAAGCTCGTATTCGGAGCGGCATTCTGACAGGGTGAGCTACAACGCACATTTGCTGGCACAGAGCATGCAGCTGCTTCCGCAGTATGAGGATGATGTGACAGAAGAATTTGTTGAGACAATCGGGACGGCAGCACGGCTTCGTGACATCGGGAATATTTTATTTTCGGATGAGTCCCTTCTGCATGAGGCGGCGGATGAGGAAGCGATCCGTTTCCATACGGAGGAGGGAAGTAAATTTCTGGAAGATATCAATGCAGAGAGTGGTAGTTCTCTGTTGAATATGGCAATCGCGATTGCGCGATACCATCATGCACATTGGGATGGCAGCGGCATTCCAAAGGGCGCGGCTGGGGATGATATTCCGCTGGCTGCCAGAATTACTGCTATTGTCAATGACTTCAGCACACTGCTTTCTCCCTACGAAGACAGGGAGGGGCAGCCCGTGGAGAAGTGCCTGGAAATAATTCATGAGAGAAGCGGGAGTATTTATGATGCCCGTATCGTCGAGGTGTTTGAGAAAGTGGTACGGCAGATGAAGGTTTAAAGGATGGAGGTAGAGATGGACGAGGGCAGACAGAGGCTTTTATTGGATGCGGGCGTGAATCTTGAGACAGCAATGAATCGTTTTATGGGGAATGAGGATCTGCTGGTACAGTTTTTAAAAAGGTTTCCTGACGATCCCAATTATGGACTGCTGGTGAAAACGATGGGAGAAAAAGATTATGAAGGAGCATTCCAGGCGGCGCATGCGATGAAGGGCCTGATTGGTAATTTATCGCTGGACAGCCTGTCGGAGGTGGTGTGCAGGGAAGTGGAATTTCTGCGTCACGGAGAATATTCAGATGCGGAGGAGCATTTTCCGGAGGTTGTAACGGAATATGAAAGAGTAGCGGCGTTACTTGGAACACTTTAATCATGATTTAATTTATAATATGGGTGAGGGTTTGAGGCTTTCGCTTAAACTATTAATGAATGTTTTCTCTGTTTTGAGAAGAGCATTCGGAATCAGGAAAGATGGGGTAGATCAATGAGGAGAAGTAAAAAAGGAAAAAGAGACCGAAGCTGCCGGATCGCGTGGGTGCTGGCGGCAGCGCTGGTACTGACAGCAGTAAACATACCGGGTCAGACGGTGCAGGTATCTGCAGAGACACCGTATGAGGCGGCGCGCAGCCAGTCAGGGAATGTTGATATTCAGATCACGAATCAGGATGGGGCAAGCAATGACTGGTCGGGATTTGATATGGCTGTCACGAACAATACGGGACAGTCGATCTGTGACTGGGTGATCGAATTGACAGTTCCGAATGGAACAGCAGACAAATTTAAGTGCTGGAACGCCACCTTTGTGGCAGAAGGTAATACGATACGCCTTTATCCGGCTAAAGACGGTAATAATGCGGTGCTTTCGCCGGGATCTATGTCAGCAAATACGCCGGGCGGCGGTTTTGCGTCAGTATATGTGGCGGCATCAGATATTAAGATGACGAAAGTCTCTTACAATTATGGAAACAGTTCTGCTTTTGATTATTCCTCTGGTACGACGAATGATGAGAATGCAGGAGGAGGCGGCGGTAGCGGCAGTTCTGCTACAGATTCAACGACAGATAAGAACCTTGTGATAGAGTATAATTATGCGAAGCTTCTGCAGGAGTCGCTGTATTTTTATGACGCCAATATGTGCGGGCCGCAGGTGGATGAAAATTGCGCACTGTCATGGCGCAGCGCCTGCCACACGACAGACTCTAATGTTTCGTTCACGCATAATGATAAGACATATACTGTGGACGTGTCAGGTGGTTTCCATGACGCGGGCGACCATGTGAAGTTTGGCTTGCCGCAGGGCTATGCGGCGACGGCGCTGGGACTGAGCTATTATGTCTTTCAGGATGCCTATACGGAGCTTGATCAGGCGGGACATCTGCAGACAATCACCAATTATTTCTGTGACTATTTCAGACGAAGCACTGTCATGGAAGGCGGCGAGGCGATCGCCTTCTGTTATCAGGTAGGTGAAGGCGGGCCGGATCATGGCTATTGGGGACCGCCGGAGAAACAGACAGGGGAGCGTAAGGCATTTTTTGCCACTTCATCTAATCCGGCGACAGACGAGGTTTCTATTGCAGCTGCTGCGCTTGCGGTCAATTATCTGAATTTCGGCAGATCAGAAGATTTGGAAACAGCGAAGGCATTGTTTGCTTTTGCAAAGAAGAACAACAAGGCCTGTGCGACAGAGGGCGTCGGTGGCTTTTATGATTCCGGAAGCTGGAAGGATGATTATGCAGTAGCTGCTGCAGCGCTTTATCTGGCAACACAGGACAACATGTACCAGACAGAATATGCGAGCAATAAGGACAGTGTCAATCCGGGATGGTCTCTGGGATGGAATGATACCGGGATTATGGCAGCTGTGCTTATGAAGGAATGGGGCACGGTTGGTCAGGCGTCAGAGGTATATAAGTCGGCTGTGATATTGGACAGTGTATATAGCTGCCTGGATGACTGGGGCTCCTGCCGCCATAATGCGTCAATGCAGTTTGTAGCATTAATGTATGATAAGAATAATACGCCGAAATATAAGGATTGGGCAGGCTCGCAGATGCGTTACATACTCGGTGAGAATCCGAATAAGCGCTGCTACGTTGTCGGCTATAATGCAAATTCCAGCAAGTATCCGCATCACAGGGCGGCGTCCCGGTCAGAGGATGCCGGTAGTGTGAGGGAGGATCATTATACGCTGCTTGGTGCATTGGTAGGCGGACCGAAAATGGATGGAACATATCACGATTCACAGAGTGATTATATAGCAAATGAGGTTGCTCTCGACTATAATGCCGGACTGGTTGGGGCAGCAGCAGGCTTGTATCTTGCATATAAGGATACGGAGCTGCCGTCACACAGCAATCTGCTGGCGGCAAAGGAAGAGCTCGAGGCGATCGGTGTGACGAAATATTATGGAGATACGGAGCAGATGGGCACGCCGGGACCTATTGGTACGAGTCAGCCGGGACAGAGCAGCAAACCGGGCGAGACAGGCGAGCCGGGTATGACGAGCCAGCCGGGAGAGAGCGGTGAGCCGGGGACAACTGGTCAGCCGGGACAGAGCAGTGCACCAGGGACGTCGAGTCAGCCGGGAAGCAGTGATATTCCGGGGACGACTACGCAGCCGGGGCAGAGTGGTGAACCGGGGAGCAGTGAACAGCCTTCCGGCAGCAGTATACCGGGTGGGACAAATCAGCCCGGCACGAGCGGTGCTCCTGGTACGACCGCACAGCCGGGGACGAGCAGCCATCCGTTTATTACCAATACACCGGTGCCTACAACGACACCGAACGGTGAGCAGTACGACCAACAAAACGGAGGGAAGAAAACAAAACTGGTTCTGAAAAAGAAGGTGTTGAAGATCAAGGTGGGTAAGAAGGCACGGATCAGGATCAAGAAAAAGGCCGCTGGTGATAAGGTGAAGAAATATCGGATCAAGGGCCGGAAAATTGTTAAGGTCAATAAGAAGGGTGTTGTGAAGGGAAAACGCAAGGGCAGGACAAAGGTAGTCGTTATTATGAAGAGCGGCGCCCGTGCTGTCTGCAAGATTATCGTAAAGAAGAGATAAAACGAAAGCATAACCTGAATATTCCTGCATAAGATAAAGTAAGCTATCTTATTAGGAGTGTTTTCGTGGAAAAGAAGAAATATGAAAATATTACTCTGGTTGACCGGCTGGAAGAACGCGCGGTAGCTCTGGCGCAATATATGATAGAACATAAGGCGACGGTGCGGCAGACGGCTTCCGTCTTTGGCGTCAGTAAAAGCACAGTACATAAGGATCTGACAGAAAAGCTTCCGTCGATCAATCACGCATTAGCCGCCCAGGTCAGGGATGTGCTGGATGTAAATAAGTCGGAACGTCACATTAGGGGAGGGATGGCGACAAAGGATAAGTACCTGCGGGAGAGGCAGCTACACCAATCCTGATCGGTTGATAACAGAAGAGGCGTCGGTTTGCATATATTCAAACCGACGCCTCTTTTGATTCTAATTAAATCATGTTCTATTTCATTAAATCTGCTTTTCATTGATGGCACGTATGGTATCCTGTATATCTTCCCAGCTTAATTCATCAGAGGAGAAGGACAGAATAGAATGAAGCGGTGTGTCGGAGAACATGGCACGCATCATTTTGGCAGTGCCGGCTCCCATAGAATCATTATCCTCTTTATTTGTAGCCTGGGCGAAGCCGCTCTTCTCCAGCATGGCATCCAGAGGAGCCTTATCATTGGCGAAAAGATAGACATCTTCACAGGTGGAACAGTCCGTCACCATAAATGGAATCTGTGTCGTGCTCTCCAGCCGCAGGGATAAGCGCTGCTGAATGTCGCGGGAGGAGGAGGCGATCAATATTTCGTAATCGCCGGACGGAGCATACCATTGATGGGACGGTGTATGATAATAGGCAAAGGAGCGTTGATCCAGATCAAACGTAATCGTTTTTGTCTCCTTGGGATTCAGGCTTACCTTTGCAAAGTTCTTTAATTCCTGTTCCGGACGCATTTCTTCCCCGGCGGGGTTCTTTACATAGATTTGTACGACTTCCTGGCCGGCAAGCTGTCCGGTGTTGGTGATATCGATAGATATTTGAATCTGATCGGTATCCTTTGCGGAAATTGACGGGATGATACTCGTGTTATCTGCTGAAATATCTGCACCGCTATCACCTGTATTGTTGATTGCAACACTGCTGATGGACTGTCCGTTTACCATGAGTTTCGCGCCGGAATAGCGGAATGTGGTATAGCTGAGACCGAAACCAAACGGAAAGAGTACATCCATTTTCTTCTTATCATAATAGCGATACCCGATGAAAACTCCTTCACGATAGCATACCTTGTCTCGTGAACCCGGAAAATTGAGATAGCTTGGGTTGTCCTCCAGCCGCAGGGGGAATGTCTCTGCCAGTTTGCCGGAGGGGTTCGCTTTGCCGTATAAGAGATTGACGGCAGCGGGGCCTGCGGCCTGTCCGGCCAGATACATTTCCAGCACGCCCTTTACCTGATCCAGCCATGGCATCAGAATGGGGGCGCCGTTGTGGAGTACGATAACTGTATTGGGCTGCACGGCGCATACTGCTTCAATCAGATGATTCTGGCAGTTTGGCATGTCTAAATGAGTGCGGTCAAAGCCTTCGCTTTCAAAAGAGTCGGGAAGGCCGGCAAAGATCACGGCTACATCTGCCGCACGTGCGGCCTCCACAGCGGCCTCTTCCAGCTCTGGAATAACAGCATCCTCATCGGTCTGATAGCCCTGGGCATATGTGACATTATCATTGTCAGACAGAACTTCCATTGCGCTTTCTACCCGGAAACAGTTAATATGGCTTGAACCGCCTCCCTGAATTCTCGGAGTGGCGGCAAACTCGCCCAATATGGCTACCTTCTGGTCTTTTTGCAGGGGCAGGATGCCATCGTTCTTTAAAAGGACGGCGCTTTCCTCTGCGGCTTTGCGCGCTAGCTGATGATGTGCTTCCTTATTATAGGAAGTTATTTGTTGCTTGCCGGATACATGCTGTTCGGTCAGCTTCAAAATCCGCCGTACTGACTTGTCCAAGATCTCTTCTGAAAGAGAACCATCTTCCACGGCGGCAGCGATCTGTTTGTCTGTCTCGCCATGGCAGTCCGGCATCTCCAGATCGAGCCCGGCTTTCAGGGAGGCGACACGTTCATTCATAGCGCCCCAGTCAGTCATGACAAGGCCCTGGAATCCCCATTCATCACGAAGAACTTTATTTAACAGCCATTCATTTTCGCAGGAATAGACGCCGTTAATCCGATTATAGCTGCACATTACTGTCCAGGGCTGTGCATTTTTGATGATTCTTTCAAAGGCGGCCAGATAGATTTCGCGCAGAGTCCGTTCATCAATTTCCGCGCTGATCGACATACGACGCCATTCCTGGTTGTTGGCAGCGAAATGCTTCAGGCTTGTCCCTACGCCCTGACTCTGCACGCCGTTTACAAAGGCGGTCCCTAATTCGCCAGCCAGATAGGGATCCTCCGAGTAATATTCAAAATTGCGTCCACAGAGGGGGGAGCGCTTCATATTGGCGCCGGGCCCCAGCAGTACGGCGACATCCTCTGCCTGACATTCCTCGCCTAGGCTTTGTCCGACCATTTTCAGTAAGCTGCGGTCAAAGGAGCAGGCCATAGCAGAGGCAGTCGGAAAACAGACAGCCTTTACACTCTCAGACACGCCCATATGGTCCGTGATCTCTTCCTGCTTGCGAAGTCCGTGAGGACCATCTGATACCATGATGCGGGACAGATGAAGTCTCTCAACATCCTGTGTATGCCAGAAATCGGCTCCGGAACAAAGGGAAGCTTTTTCTTCCACTGTCATCTTCTGCAATATTTCTTCCATATTCATTGTGTAATTCCTTTCTGGGAAAGACTTGACAATCTATTCATTAGGTGATAAGATGGAAAATGCACTATTGTGGCAGACTATACAATTATGCCAATCCAAGTATAGTATAGCACAGTTTATCTGAAAAGAAAAGCCACAAAATACTCTAAAAATAAGGAGTGAAATATTGATGGAGAAGAACAGAATACGTCCGGTAAAAGTAGGCAACGGTGTGAGAATGAGCTATGCTCATCAGGGGGAAGTCCTTGAGATGCCAAACCTCATTGAAGTACAGACCAATTCTTACAAGTGGTTTTTGGAGGAAGGTCTTAAGGAAGTATTTCGGGATATTTCCCCAATTTCTGACTTCGGCGGTCATCTGAGTCTGGAATTTGTAGATTTCGAGCTCTGCAGGGAAGAGCGGAAATATGACATTGACCAGTGCAAGGAGAGAGACGCGACATATGCGGCGCCTTTAAAGGTGAAGGTACGTCTGCATAATAAGGAGACAGAGGAAATCAAAGAGCATGAAATTTTCATGGGTGATTTGCCGCTGATGACGGCTACAGGTACATTTATTATCAATGGCGCGGAACGTGTCATTGTCAGCCAGCTTGTTCGTTCTCCCGGAATATATTATGCGATCGGGCATGACAAGATCGGTAAGGAATTGTTTTCTTCTACCGTGATCCCGAATCGTGGTGCGTGGCTGGAGTATGAGACGGATTCAAACGACATCTTCTCTGTGCGTGTAGATAGAAATAGAAAGGTGCCGATTACTGTTTTCCTGCGTGCTTTAGGACTCGGTACCAATGCAGAGATCAAGGATTTGTTTGGCGAGGAGCCCAAGATTCTGGCAAGTATTGAAAAGGATCCTACGGAAAATTATCAGGATGGCCTGCTGGAACTAGCAGGGTGACCGATTCGCGTCAAACGATCTTGGCTTCAACGACCTCGGAGGAGCA
>CAYYGS010000092.1:0-8691 GCA_964471335.1 uncultured Jutongia sp. | reverse complement strand
CTTTCCCACAAGCGACGCATGATTCTTATCAATTTCCAGCACATCACCGGAAGAGAGCACAATCGTGTTTTCCTTTGGCACACCCATCTGCTGTGCCAGCTCGGCATGTGCCCGCAGATGGCGGTATTCACCATGGACCGGAATCGCATACTGCGGCTTTGTCAGTGCATAAATCAGCTTGATTTCCTCCTGGCTGGCATGACCGGATACATGCGTATCCTGAATAATCACCTTTGCCCCCTTCTCTGAGAGCTCATTGATCACCTTCGCCACACTCTTCTCATTTCCGGGAATCGGACGGGAACTGAAAATAACTGTATCACCCGGCGCAATAGACACCTTTCGATGTATATTTGCCGCCATTCTTGACAGAGCAGCCATCGCCTCTCCCTGGCTTCCGGTCGTGATCAGCACCAGCTTCTCCGGTGCATAATTTTTCATCTGTTCCATATCAATCAGCGTATTATCCGGAATCGACAGATATCCAAGTTCTGATGCCGTCGAGATGACATTGACCATACTGCGCCCCTCAACGACTACCTTTCTATCGTACTTTACCGCCGAATTCACGATCTGCTGTACCCTGTCAACATTTGAGGCAAAAGTAGCTACAATAATCCGCCTCTTTGTATTATCCGCAAAAATATTATCAAAAGTCTTTCCTACCGTCTTCTCCGACATCGTATAACCGGGCTTCATTGCATTCGTGCTGTCTGCCATCAGAGCCAGCACACCCTTCGCACCCAGTTCTCCGAAACGCTGAAGATCAATCGGCTCTCCAAATACCGGAGTATAATCTACCTTGAAATCTCCTGTGTGTACCACGATCCCGACCGGACTAAAGATCGCCAATGCAGCAGCGTCTGAAATACTGTGATTCGTACGGATAAATTCGATCCGAAAACATCCCAGATTAATCGACTGACCATATTTGACCACCTTTTTCTTCAGCGGCTTCGGCAATGTATGCTCCTTTAATTTATTCTCGATCAGTCCCATCGTGAGCTTTGTAGCATATACAGGCACGCTGATTTCCTTGAGTACATAGGGCAGTGCCCCAATGTGATCCTCGTGTCCATGCGTAATGACAAATCCCTTGACCTTATCAATATTTTCTTTCAAATAGGAGACATCCGGTATTACCAAATCAATACCCAGCATATCATCCTCCGGAAATGCCAGGCCGCAGTCTACAACGATAATACTATCTTCATATTCAAATGCGGTAATATTCATACCGATTGATTCGAGTCCTCCCAACGGAATGATTCGAAGTCCCTTTCCGATCACTGCCCCCTTCTTTGCTTTAGGCAACTGCTTTTCCGTCATTTTCCGAACCTTCTCTGCAATCGCCTTCTCCGCTCTGTCTGCCACTGTCGCTTCATCTGCCATATCTTTTCTTTCCCCTCTGCCTGGTCTTGTCTTTTTCGGCTTCTCTGCCGCTGTCATTTTTCCCTCCATTCTTCTGTCTGGCTTTACAGATACAAGTGTCTTTTTCGGTCTCTTTACCACCCTCTTCTCCTGTGATTTTTTCGCATCTGTCCCTGCTTTTGTTTCGTTGTTTCCACTTTCCTTTTTCAATGAATTAACCTGCCTTTCTTTTTGGCATTATTCCATGAATAGAAAAACAGGCAACAAAAGGAAACATCCCTCTCCCGGGCCCTGCCGCTCTACTTTTGCCTGTCCTATTTATTTAAAATAACACCCGTTCTATTTAAACATTACATTTAAATTCACATATCAATATCAACATCCTCCAGGATCTCTTCAAACACCTTGGAAAGAGCAGATAATAACTGCTCGTCCTCCACAATCTCATACGTCACCTGACTGTCATCATCCATCAACTCATGCATAATATAGGCGTCCGCCTCTTCTTCATTCTCCCCCTGCTCGGTCACTAATAGATAATTCTCACCTGTAATCGCCGTCTGTGCCACCACAAAAAAGGCGATCTCTTCTCCCATATCCGTCGTAAATACAATCTGCTCCTGTGCCATAAAATCCCCATTCCTGCTGCATTCCCGCAAATATTGCGCCGTCCTTGCCTTATAAATCCTGCAATTCCTTTGAAAAGCGTACACCATCCAGGTATCCCTGCAAAATCAGGGATGCCGCCAGCTTATCAACATATTCCTTACGATCCTCTTTTGAGACTCTCCCCTCTTCCAATACATTATCTGCTGCCACAGTTGTTAAACGCTCATCCTGATAAAGCACCTCCAGTCCCGTTCTCCGCTCCAGCTGTTCACCGAATTCCCTGGTCTTCTGGCATCGTGCTCCCTCTTCGTTATCCATTTTCTTGGGCAGACCCAAAACCAGCTTTTCCACATCATATTCCTGGATGAGTTCCTCAATCCGCGCCATCGTCCTGCGCAGCTTCGTCGCCCTCTCTCTCGAAATCGTTTCCAACGGCTGTGCCGTCATCAACAGCTCATCGCTTACCGCAACACCTACAGTCTTATCCCCGTAGTCAAGCCCCATTACTCTCACAAATATTTCCTTTCTGTACTATTTAAAATTATTCTGAATATAATCTTCTAAAAGCACTTCAATGATTTCATCACGTTCCACACGCATGATCAAGCTTCTGGCGCCATTATGACTTGTAATATACGTAGGATCTCCGGACATAACATAACCCACAATCTGATTGACAGGATTATAGCCCTTTTCTGTCAGAGCCTCATAAATCCGTGCGATCACGTCCTTCACTTCGAATTCCTGTTCCTTCTGAACATTAAAATATTGTGTATTATTAATTTCCTGCATAATGGCACTACCTCCATTCTTTCACGTACGCATATCTATTCTGTATGATAATATATCCATCCGCAAAAAACAACTGTTTTTTTCATTCTCTGTCCAACGACATCCATTCTGCCCGTAAAATTCCGTCTGCAAGATTTCCCGAAACCGATACTGTCACTACCTGATTGCAGAGCTGCCCGGTATCCCTGCCCTCTGCCGGAACAGCGATCCGCACATAGCGTTCATTATACCCTGTCAGATATTTTCTGTCTCCAATCTGACTGACTTCTTCTAATAAAACCTTTTCCTCTTTTCCGAAAAAGTATTCCTGATATTTTGCTTCCAGATCCGCCTCCGTCTCCATCAATATCCTGCTCCTTGCGTTCTTAACCTGCTCCGGCACCTGTCCGTCCATTTTGTCAGCCACCGTTCCCTGCCTCCTGGAATATTTAAAAACGTGTATGCGGGCAAATCCGATCTCACGTGCAAAGTCGCACGTTGCCTGAAACTCCTCCTCATCCTCTCCCGGAAATCCCACGATAATATCTGTCGTAATGGCCGGATGATCAAAAAATGTGCGCAGCAGCATGACTCCCTCGCGGTATTCTTCCGTTGTATAATGGCGGTTCATACGGCGCAGCGTCTCATCACATCCGCTCTGAAGACTCAAATGAAAATGCGGACAAAATTCCGGTATCTCCGAAAGACCTTTCACAAATTCCCCGGTAATAATCCTCGGTTCCAGAGAACTCAAACGAATCCGCTCGATGCCCTGTACCTCTGAAAGCTTCTGTATCAGGGCGAGCAGCGGCCTGCCCTGCTGCCTCACAAAACTGTCTGCATCAATCTTATCCTGCCGGGCACCACCGGCCTCTGACTCGTCCGTCTGATTCCTGTCCCCGCACCGCTCCACACCAAAGGAAGAGAGATGAATGCCCGTCAGCACAATTTCGTGTATCCCCTGTGATGCCAGTCCGCGCACCTCCTCCAGAATCTCACTATCGTTCCGGCTCGTCAGCTCACCCCTGACGTAGGGGATGATACAGTAGCTGCAAAACTGGTTACAGCCATTCTGAATCTGAATATAAGCCCGTGTATGCTCCTCCCCTGCAGCCTCCTCCGATATATGACCCATGCAGCCGGACCGACAGCCCTCCTCTCCCGCTTCACTCCGATCGGCAAGAAGCTGCGTCAGCCGCTCCACAATATCTGCCTTATCCTGATTGGACAGAAAGACATCAACGCTCTCATCGCACTCGCCCCTCTGTCCGGCAGAATCCGCATAGCATCCCGCTGCCACCACCAGCGCCTCCGGGTTTTGCCTGCGCGCCCGGTGAAGCATCTGCCGCGACTTCCGATCAGCAATATTCGTCACAGTGCACGTATTAACCACATAAATATCTGCCTCCTGGGAAAAGGCAACAATATCATATCCGGCATGGATAAACTTCTCTTTCATTTTCTCCGTCTCATAGGCATTCACCTTACAGCCTAATGTCAAAAATGCAACCTTCATCTAAAACCTCACCTTTTTTTCTGATTATTTCAGTAATTTTTATAAAATTTAGTTCGAAAAAGAACAGATTTCTTTCAAAAATAGCATACCTCCACGAAATTTTTTACATTTTTTGGCTACATTGCATATTGACATTTTGCTCGCTTCTGTCTAGTATAAAGGGGAACAAAATGAAATAGGAGGTAAAGGCAATGAAAACAGTTAAAATTTCTTTAAACTCGATCGACAAAGTAAAGGCATTCGTAAACGATGTAACAAACTTTAGCACAGATTTCGATTTAGTATCCGGCAGATATGTCATTGATGCAAAATCTATCATGGGAATCTTCAGCCTTGATTTATCAAAGGCCATCGACTTAAACATCCATGACGATGAGAACATCGATGAGATTCTGAAGACTCTGGCTCCTTACATCGTTGAGTAATTTCTCCGACGAGGATTTACATATGGCCAGAAAAAGCTCAGGCACTGCCTGAGTAAGTTCCAAAGAAAACTCAGAGAACACCTCGGTGTTCTCTTTTTCTTTTGCACGCCGGCAGGCCGCTTATCGTTCATCAATTTCAAGTACCTCTACCGTATCAAGCGCCTCCTGCAGCATTCTGTCAATCTCATCCCCAAGCTTTGCCTCCGAGCGATGCAGGATTTTCACATCCGGCTTCGTCACGGGATGCTTCGCAACAAAAATCGTACAGCAGTCCTCATAGGGCTGGATCGATGTCTCATACGTACGGATGCGCTCCGCGATTTCCACGATATCCTGCTTATCAAAGCCAATGAGAGGACGATAAACCGGCATGGTACACACCTCATTGGTAGCCGCCAGGCTGTGCATAGTCTGGCTTGCCACCTGTCCAATGCTCTCTCCCGTAATCAGCCCAAGACACCCCTGGTCAGCCGCCAGGCTCTCCGCAATACGCATCATATAACGGCGCATGAGAATCGTCAGTTCCTCGTGCGGGCACTTCTCATAAATATACATTTGAATATCTGTAAAATTCACGACATGCAGGCGAAGCGGCCCGGCATAGCGCGACACTTGCTTTGCCAGATCTACTACCTTCTGCTTTGCACGCTCACTTGTATAAGGCGGTGCATGGAAATAAACTGCCTCCAGGTACACCCCGCGTTTAGCAATCATATAGCCCGCTACAGGACTGTCGATCCCGCCAGACAGCAGGAGCATCGCTTTGCCGTTCGTCCCCAGCGGCATTCCACCGACACCGGGAATCACCTTAGAATAGACATATGCCTTTTCACGCACCTCCACCCAAATACGCACCTCCGGCTCATGAACATCTACCCGAAGCTCCGGAAAACGCTCCAGAAGATATGCCCCCATTTCCACGCACACCTCCGGAGACGTCATAGGATACTGCTTATCGCCCCGCTTCGACTCCACCTTAAAGGTAAACGTCAGCTGCGAATACTGTTTCTCTACAAAATCACCAACCGCTTTTGTAATCGAATCCCAGCTTTTGTCCTCAATCACATCAACCGGGCAGACCGCAGAAATGCCGAAGACCCTTCCCAGCGCCTCAAACACGTCCTCATTGTCAAAATCCCCGCTCCCCTCCACAAATATGCGCCCCTGCTGACGCAGTACGCAAAATGTGCCATCAAGCGGCTCCAGACGCCGTTCAATCTGCCGGCAGAGCGCCTCCTCAAATTTATAACGGTTCTTTCCCTTAATTCCAATCTCCGCATATTTCACCAAAAAAGCCTGATTCATCATTTTCCTCATTCTTTCTAACATACCAGCATTACAATGCCAAATAGCATTTGGCATGCATAATCTTCTATTTCTTCACAAACTGCCGCAGCCGTGGCAGGATCTCCGCAACCGTCTCCACGGCATAGTCGATCTCTGCCTCCGTTGTATCTGTCGAAAAGCTGAAACGCAGCGTAGAATCCAACAGCTCGTCCTTCACACCGATCGCCTTTAACGTACCGCTCAGCTCCGGATGATTGGACGAGCAGGCTGAACCGGATGATACATAGACTCCCTTCTGCGCCAGCGCATGCAGCATCACCTCACTCTTGATGCCGCGAAAGCTCACACTGACGATATGCGGCGCCGTTTCCTCCAGATCGATCCCCTGCACTGCATTGACCGTAACATCCTCCAACGGGCTCAGCCCGTCAATGAGTCTTCTCTTACACCGATACAGCATCGCCCGCTTCTCCGCACGGTCTCTGTCCATAATCCGTACCGCCTCTGCAAAGCCTGCGATTGCCGGTACATTCTCCGTGCCGGAACGCATTCCCTCCTGCTGCCCGCCGCCCAGCAGCACCGGCCGAATCTTTGTCCCCTCCCGGACATAGAGAAAACCTGTCCCCTTCGGGCCGTGCAGCTTATGCGCACTGGCCGACATCAGATCAATCCCCCATCTTCCGGGGAAGATCTTATATTTGCCATATGCCTGGATCGCATCTGTATGAAAAAGGACACGCGGATTCTTCCGTCTCGCGATCTCCACAAGACTACGGATATCCTCCCACGCACCCACCTCATTATTCACCATCATCACAGAGACAAGGACCGTATCCTGCCGTACCGCCTCCTCCAACGCCTCCTGAATCACATGTCCGCTGGCATCCACCGGCAGATATGTCGCCTCATATCCCAGATCTTCCAATGCAGCAAAGGGTTCATGCACCGAGGCGTGTTCTACTCGTGTAGTAATGATATGTCTGCCCACGCGCCTGTTCGCCATAGCCGTTCCCAGAATCGCCATATTATTGCTCTCCGTCCCGCCGGACGTAAAGATGATCTCCCTCGGCTGGCATTTCAGCCCCGCTGCAATCACCTCCCTGGCTTCGGCGACATATCTCTCCGCCTCCATACCTTTCGTATGCTTAGAAGACGGATTCCCATAATCTTCCTCCAAAACGCGTACCATCCGCTCCCTTACCTCCGGGAAGACACGCGTCGTCGCCGCGTTATCCAAATATGCTTCCATGTACATAACCTTTCTCTCATTTGCTCCGTCCTGTGTTTCCATACTGAGTCTTTTACAGACAGCTGTCTCCCACAGGAAGTACACCTGTATGGCCGCATCAATCCTGCATTTGAAACATTAAGACAGAGAGCAATGCCATCCCCGCCGTCTCCGTTCGCAAAATCCTTCTTCCAAGCGAGATCGGATGGGCACCAATCGCCTGCGCCCCTGCTACCTCTTCCGGCTCCAGCCCGCCCTCCGGGCCAATGAAGATCCCGAGGGAAGTCTTGCTGCATGCTTCTCGCACAATGTCACGGGATAAGTCCATTCCCTCCTGCAATTCATACGGAATCATATTGTACTCCAAGCGCCCGGCCATGTCAAATGCCTGCTCCATCGTTACCGGCGCATGCACCACAGGGATAATCCCCCTGTCGCACTGCTTCGCCGCCGATTCTGCAATCGCCTGCCAGCGTTCCTGTTTTCTTACTATCTTCTTTTCGTCACTCAGCCGCACCACGCAGCGCTTCATCATGACCGGAACAATTTCATATGCGCCCAGCTCCACAGCCTTCTGAATGATCCACTCCATCTTATCCTTTTTGGGAAGCCCCTGAAAGAGAGTAATGCGTGTATGCAGCTCATTACCCGTCGGCTGTGTTTTTTCTATCCCCAGCACAACCTCCTCTGCAGAAACTTCTCTGATACGACACATGTAGTCTGTATCTTCTCCATCGCATGCCACCACCCAGTCTCCCGGTTCCAGACGCAGGACATTTCGGATATGATTCACATCCGAATTCTGAATGTGGATACATCCGTCCGCAATCTGCGTTCCTGTCACATAGAATCTGTACACGCGTCTTCCCTCCCCATATCAATCTTATTGCGGATATCCTGCATCTGATAATCCAACAGCTCGATCGTGTCTGCGCAGCTTTTTAGCTGCGCTACAATCTCGTCTGCATTATCCACATCCTTTTTATATTTCATCTTGTGCTCCAGGCTGGCCCAGAAATCCATCGCAATTGTGCGGAATTGCAGCTCTGTTTTCACATATTTCATCTCATTTGACAGAAATACCGGCACACCCAGGATCAGATGAAGACTTCGATATCCGTTATCCTTGGGATTCTGTATATAATCCTTCTTCTTCAAAAGCAAAATATCTCCCTGCCTGGTAAAAAGATTGGCCAGACGGTAAATATCATCCGGAAAGGAACAGATAATACGCAGTCCCGCTACATCCGACAGATGCTCTCTGATATTTTCGATCGAAATCGGATAACCCTTTCTCTCCAGCTTTTCATAAATGCTCTCCGGTTCCTTCAGACGGCTCTTGATCGATTCAAAAGGATTCCTCTTATATTGATAGGAAAATTCCTCATTCAACACCTTCAGCCTTGTCTCTACCTCCATAATCGCAAAGCGATATTCCATCATCAACAAATTAAAGGCTTTGGCCTGATTTAACTGTCCCTCCT
>CAYYGS010000091.1:0-8735 GCA_964471335.1 uncultured Jutongia sp. | reverse complement strand
GTGCTGCTCGCAGCTCAAACTTGTCGTGTGAATAAACTTTGTTTATTCACACTTCTTCCGGCAATGATCCCGCTTGTCCAGGCCCACTGGAGATTATATCCTCCGCACATGCCGTCTACATCCAAAAGCTCTCCCGTCACATACAGCCCGGGATATCCCTTCACCTCCATCGTCTGTGCATCGACCTGTGACGTATCAATTCCACCACATGTCACCTGTGCTTTTTCAAAGCCGCTGACATCTCGAATACCGAGTTTCCAGTTCTTCATTCGCTCTGCGAGGCGGTCCGTCTCCTGCTCTGTCCACTGTCCCATTTTTCGCCCAGGCTCCAATCCCATGCTCCGCATCAATACTTCCGCCAGCTTTCTATGTATCATTCCCTCCAGGACATCAAGATCCGTCCACTGCGGCGACTTCTGCCGTCGTTTTTCCAACAGACGCTTTAAATCATCCACAGATCGTTCCTCTGCAATATCCATGCGAAGATAGGGCCTGCCTCCGTCCGCAAGTTCCCTGGCGGCAAAACGGCTGATCTGAAATACAGGAATACCGGAAATGCCGTAATCTACCATCTGGAGCTCGCCGCCGTCTTCGGCTAATATCCTATCTCCTGTACCATACAGGGTAACATGCCCCCGCACACGCACGCCTGTCCATCCCTTCATGAAATCCCCCTTCAAGACCAAGGATGTAAGGGCCGGAAGCGGCGAAATCACCGAAAGCCCCAGAAGCTCTGCCATATAATAGCCGTCTCCATTTGTTCCGTGTACCGGTGCAGCACTCCCGCCTGCCGATAAGATCACCTGCGCCGCCGCATAGCTCCCACGCAATGTCCGCACCTCATAACCGTCCTTTGTCCTGCGAACCGATTTCACCTGCTCTCCAGTATGTATCATCACATTATACTGCTCCAGCTGGCGCAGTAATGCATTCCGCACCGAAGCAGCCTGTCCCGACGCCGGGTAATAATATCCCTCTCTCTGCATGGACAGAACTCCCATCTCCTCAAACCAGCGCAGGGTATCCTCCTGCGTAAAATGTGAGAGTGCCTCACATACAAACTCCGCGTTGTCTCCGCGATAGCATTCGGATCCCTGATACACATTCGTAAAATTGCACCTGCCATTCCCCGTAGCCAAAAGCTTCTTCCCACACGTATCTAATTTTTCGATCAGCAGGACATTCGCTCCCCCCTGCGCAGCCGTAATTGCCGCTGCCATTCCGGAAGCACCACCGCCAACCACAATGATATCCTCTCTCTTCTTCCTCTGTTGTTTCGAATGTTCTGTCTCCCTCATCTTCCAAGCGCCTCCATGCGCCGCCAAAAATCTTCTTTAGCTTGAATAATTTTCCAAAATTCCAAATAGTTCTTCTTCATCCTTTACTTCAATTCCCTTTTTCAATTCCTTCTTATCATGCTTTGACAGATCCTCTACCGCAATTCCCGTGCGTTCATAGACAGTCTTCATATCGCCATAATATACAACGACCTCTCCCTCATTGGCAATCAAATAATAACGGAATTTCACCTTAGAAATATCATATGTCTTGCGCACCACAAAACGCTGCGGCGAAAAGGATTCCACATGAATGCTCTGCATCCCGTCCAGAAACTCCTCCACTGGTAAATTATTCATATAATCCTCACAGTATTTCTCTGCGTCCTCCACAGAAAATCCTACCATCTTCTCCGGCAGTGTCTCATAATCTGTCGTCGTCGTGTCGGTGACTGTATCATAATTCTCGATCTGATATACCGTATCCTCATCCAGAAGAGTCTCATTTTTGGCCACTTCCACCGTCTCCTCTTCTCTTGTTTCCAGATCCGCTATATGATTCTCCATTTCCTGATCCACATAGATCTCCACCTGCTCACCCAGCCGCTGCTCATAATCTGTCTGCATATTCTCAAAATGCTTCATTGCCGATTGATAGCAAATATAATTTCCCACAGAAAAAAGAGCCACCAGACCACACACCATCGTAGTATAGCGAAATACTTTATTCATAATACGCACCATTCCTTCCCAAGTTTGGTATGTATTATTTCCGCATTTCACCCTTCCTATACAACAACTTCATCCACCAACAAATCATCTCCGTCTGCCGCCGTCGTAGCAAGCTGGTCACACCGCTCGTTCTGCGGATGTCCCGCGTGTCCCTTGACCCACACAAATGTCACCTGATGCTGTTCCTTTGCCGCTAAAAGCCGTTTCCAAAGATCTTTATTTTTTACCGGTTCATTTTTTCCGCGTTTCCACCCCTTCTTCACCCAGCCATCGATCCAGTGTTCATTAAAAGCCTTGACCACATACTGGGAATCAGAATACACTGTCACCTCACATGGTCTGTTCAAAGCCTCAAGACCTGCAATAACTGCCATCAGCTCCATCCGGTTATTTGTTGTCTTCTGGTATCCGGCCGACAATTCCTTAATATGCTCCCTGCCATCGCTGTCCACAAAAGATAAAATCGTACCATAGCCTCCCGGGCCATCGGGATTGCCCCTGGCCGCGCCATCTGTATAAATTGTCACTTTTGTCATTATAATCCTCCCATGCCGCTTTCAGCGGCATAAATAGTGATAAAGTTCCCCTGCCTTTATATTTCCTACATTTTCCAGATTCCTGTTTCCAAAAACTGCTGCACACTCTTCTCTGCCCGGTGAATGATTTCGTCATCATATCCAATCATTCCCAACAGCTTGATCGCATTTCTCGTCATCGCCCTACCTTCCCGCAGCGTATAATCAAATGTCACAATATCCTTCTCTATCCGCTCCTCAAAATGATAGTTATCATAGTTCTCCTGTAAAAGAGACGCCAGCTCAATATCATGGGAAGCCGCAAAGCACATGGCATTCATCTGGCTCAGCATCGACAGGATCTGAGAGGAAGATGCAATCCTCTCCACGGTATTTGTTCCCCGAAGCACCTCATCAATAAAACAGAGCACCGGCACTCCCTCTTCCTTTGCCGCATCCACGATCCGCTTAAGCGATTTGATTTCAACAATGTAATAACTCTCGCTGCTCATAATGTCGTCCCGCAGCGCCATAGAAGAATAGATCCGAAAGAAGTCGGCACGGTACCGGTCGGCCAGCACCGTATGGATCGTCTGTGCCAGAATCGCATTGATCGCCACCGTCTTAATAAACGTCGATTTACCAGAGGCATTCGATCCTGTCAGTAAGATACTCCTCTGTGTAATAATTGTATTCTTGACCGGCTCTTCGATCAGAGGATGATATAACGCCTCTGCCTCCAGCACATAACCACTGCTGTCGTCCCTCGTATCCCCGGACGTACCGCTTCGCGGCATGAGAAGCTCCGGTACAGCCGTCTTTTCCATCATGACACGATAGGAAGCAATGGAAATCATACTGTCAAGATATCCGATCACCTCAAACATCTCAATCAAATCATCCTCCAGACGTGCTGCCTCTCTGGACATGGACTGGAATTTGATAATATCAATATGCGTCAGCAGACGGATATAATCCATGACCGCATCTGCCATATCTCCACTCATCTTCGCACCGCCAACCACTAATCCGCTCCAGCTGCAAAATCTGTCAAACTCACCGGCAATCGTCCCCAGCCTCTCCAGATAGTGTCCCAATTCCGGGACAGGTACCTTTGATATTTTCTCTGCAAAATCTACCATATTCACAATATATGCAAACAGCTGATAAAATTTCTCCATTTCTGCCTTACGCTGATAGTAAGTAATCATATTAGCTATGGCTACACCAACTGCCACGGCCACCATCACAGACGGCCATACAAAGCAGAGTCCCACGCTGACAAAAAACGCCAGCATCTGCAAAATATGTCCCAGGCTCTTTTCATTTTTTAAGTCTTTCACGCGGCTCAGATAAGAATATACCGAAAATTTCCCCATCTTACCGATCCGGGACAGCTGGATCTGAATTTCCATCCTCTGCTCCTCCTGCTCTGTAAAAAAGCAGATCAGCCGCTCCCTCTCCTCCAATTCAGCCTCTGATTGAAGCGGCCTCCGAAGAAGCGCATACAGATATTCCTGTCCCATAGAAGATTGTGTATGATTGATTTGCTGATAGATCCTGTCCATTTCCAGATCATTCCACGTGATATCATCCACATCTCCTGCACCTGTTCCGCGGTAATAACTGGCAATGTTATCCATCTTTTCCGGGAAATATTCCGAACCATCCGGCGCTCCCCACTGCATCTGCAGGCGCGCCCTCAGCCTCTTCGCATACATGATTTTATCATACCACATTTTCCCAACGATCAAGATCAATGCGACCGCAATACACAGGATCACTTCCATATTTTGTCCTCCATTTTTTTATCCATGCAGGCCCGCCAATTGGCATACCAAACGAGTAATTTCTTATCAGATAAAAACCCCTGTGCATGTCTTTTAAGCGACAAACACAGGGGTTCTCTTTTTTATATTTATCGGATCACACGTCCGATTTTGATCGGTGTACGGTAATACGCATAAGAGATCTTAATTCCCGTACGTTCATTGCTGGCGTGAATAATCTGATTATTTCCGATATACATACCCACATGGCTTACGCCGCCGCTGCCATAGAAGAATAAATCTCCCGGTCTTACACTGCCTCGGTCCACCGATGGCAGCGCTGCCGCCTGAGCCGATGAAACACGTGGAATCGAATATCCGAAATGCTCATAAATCCGCATCGTAAAGCCGGAACAATCCGTGCCATTTGTCAGGCTGGTACCGCCCCAGACATAACGATTTCCCAAAAACTGCATTGCATAATTAACAATATCTGACAAAATCGAAGAACCGCCGGAACTTCCATTCGAAGCCGTACTTCCATCAGCATTCAGCTTCACGGCACGATCCAGATTATATGTCACCTTGACAAAATCTCCACTGACAAATGCCTTCTCATCATCAATACTGATGCACATCCAATTATCCAGATCCTGATACATCTCTTTCCGGTTGATACCCTTCAGATCGGACTTCTTACAATGCTTGCTGATATAGCTATCCATCCATTCCTCCGTAAGGCCTCTCTTGACAATATCATACTCGTCCTCTTTGGAGATCTGGTCATATATCCTGGCATCTGTCGAAGGCAGATATCTGACATTCAACGTCTCTGTATTCACCTCTACACGAAGATTCGCAACCTTTTTTGCCAATTCCTCTGCTTTCTGATCCGTCACAAGATAGCTTGCCTTCACATATCCACGAACCTGGCCGGACACGATCTTTGCCCAACCCTTTTTAATATAGTATATATGGCATCCTGCATTTTTTGTCATCTTGCCTACGATCTTCGCACTCTTACTTGGCTTCGAACGCACATTCAGATAAGAATCCACCTTTGCCACGCCAAGCCTGTCATAGACAAGATTCAGTTTCAAATGACTCGTGTCATCCTTATCTTCCTGCTCCTTTGCAGGCTTCTTATCCTTCTTATCCTTTTTCTCCTCTTTGTCCGCAGTTCCGTCATCGCTGACAGCCCCTTCTGTTGCCACTGTAGATTCAGCATTTACCGGGATCTCATGAACCGTCTCATCCATCTCCCGCTCTGCCAGCACCATATCCGTATACTTGTCCAGGGAAAGATTGATCCCTGCCATCGTCTGCTCTGTTGCCACACTTTGCGCATGAATGTTCACACCTGTTGCAGCCGCAATCGCTACTAACCCTGCAGTCATCCATTTCCAATCAAGCTTCCTCATTACACTGCTCTCCAATCCTTTGCATACTAACCATTATCTCCAATAATTAACTAAATTATTAAGTATTCCGACAAATTATTACGCAAATGTTACAAGGGCATTATAGCAAGGATATACGGAAATGTCAAACCCCTATCTGAAATTTTGTCCTGGGCACATTGCCTTGGGCATATTGTCCTGGGCATGTTGCCCATGCATACTACCCAAGACACCAGCCATTATGGATTCCCGCTATTGATCCGCTCTCCGGCCGGCTAATTCGACGTTTTCTTTCCAAAGAGTACTCTCTGGGCACGCATCATCCGATCCCTTATTTGATCCAGTTCTTTTTTCTTTTGAAAGATATCTCCACAGCCAAAGAATCGGGACATGATCTCTTCCTCCTGTCCGGCAAAGGCATCCAGCCACCCCTCATCCTCTCCCATCATAAGAAGAATCAATTCCTCCGGATATTTCTCCTTCAACTGCCTCGCCCGTTCCACGGAAAGCTCAATCACCGGAATCCTGCCACAGGACATAATCCGTAAGAGTTCCGAACGCTCCACGCCGAAGCATTCTTCTTCCCACTCAATACTCACAAACAACTTATCTGTCTCCGTCAGAAAGTCCCACTCCGAGGAATCGACAAAATAAAAAGCCTCCCCTTCCGTCTCATCCTCTCTGCGCGCACGTGTTGTCACACACACCGGCATGGCAAAAGAATGCTTTTCACATAAAAGCGGTGCAACTTTTCTCTCTGTGCTGTCACAGCTGCTGCACACAACGACCATCCGTTCCTCCATCACTTACCTCATTCCTTCCAAATCACATACGACGCAGATCTATTCATTCCCTTCTGCACAAAATGCGTCATACATCATATCAATGTATTCCCAGATCTCCTCGCGCCCTGACTTCGTCATAGACGAATATGCAATAACCGGTGTCCCCTCCACCGCATGCAGCGTCTCACGGATCTGACGGATCTGCTTTTGTTTCTGGGAACGCTTGATTTTATCCTCCTTTGTCGCAATAATGACAGGCTGGAATCCATAGTGGATACACCACTCATACATCTGTATATCATTCTGATTCGGCTTATGTCTGATATCTACCAGCAGGAAAATCAGCCGCAGCGTCCTGGAGCCGTCGAGGTACCGGTTGATCATCTCTCCCCACTTTTGCACGGTATTTTGGGATACCTTTGCATATCCGTATCCCGGCAGATCTACAAAATAGAGAAGATCATTAATATTATAAAAATTAACCGTCTGTGTTTTTCCGGGCTGAGAGGATGTCCGCGCATATGCCTTCCGGTTCATCAATCCGTTGATCAATGTAGATTTCCCTACATTAGACCGCCCCGCAAACGCCACCTCCAGTTTATCATTATCAGGCATTTTGCTTGTAATGCCGCACACCGTCTCCAGATTCACATTTTTAACCTTCATCTCGTCCTCCGTGCACTAATACCTGCTTCCAGATCTCCTCAATCCGTGATACATATTTTAACTCCAGTCCTTCCGTCACTTCCTCTTCCAGTTCCTCCACATCCTTTTTATTCTTCTCCGGTAGTATGACAAGCTGCATCCCCGCCGTTTTTGCCGCCAGGAGCTTTTCCTTGAGACCGCCAATCGCCAGCACGCGCCCCCGCAGAGTCACCTCCCCTGTCATCGCGACATCCGCCCGGACAGGCACAGACTTCACAGCAGAATAAATCGCCGTCGCCATTGTAACGCCGGCAGACGGACCATCCTTCGGTACTGCTCCCTCCGGCACATGCACATGAATATCATGTTTCTCAAAAAACTTCTCCCCCAGCTGATTTTCCACTCTTGATCTCACAAGTGTCAGGGCAGTCTTCGCCGACTCCTGCATCACCTCGCCAAGTTTACCTGTCAGTATAATCTCACCTTTACCCGGCATAACGGCCACCTCAACCTCCAGCGTATCGCCGCCGACACTCGTCCATGCCAGGCCCCGTACTACACCTGTCTCCGGCTTATCATTGGCCGCATTTTGTGTATATAATATCTTTCCGAGATATTCTGTCAGGTTACGGTCTGTAATGCGCACTTTATTCGTCTGATTCTCCGCAATTTTCCTCGCCGCCTTCCGGCAGAGCGCGCTGATCTTTCGCTCCAGTCCACGAACTCCGGCCTCTCTCGTATAATTCAGGATCACACGCCGAAGCGCTTTATCTGTAATCGAAAGCTGTCCCTTTTTCAGACCATTCTTCTCACACTGCTTCGCCCAGAGATAATCCTTCGCAATATGGAATTTCTCATTCTCCGTATATCCCGACACTTCAATGACCTCCATGCGGTCGAGCAGCGGACGCGGAATCGTCTCTACACTATTCGCAGTACAGATAAATAATACCTGTGACAGATCAAGTGGAAGCTCCACGTAATGATCGGAAAAATTCTTATTCTGTTCCGGATCAAGCACTTCCAGAAGCGCCGAGGCAGGATCTCCCTTATAATCACTGGCAATCTTATCAATCTCGTCCAGCACCATCAAAGGATTTTTCACCTTCGCGTTTCTGAGCCCCTGCGCGATCCGTCCAGGCATAGCGCCCACATAGGTTCTGCGGTGCCCTCTGATCTCTGCCTCATCACGGACGCCTCCCAGACAGATGCGGATATATTTCCTGTCCATCGCTCTCGCCACAGACTTTGCCACAGAAGTTTTTCCCGTTCCCGGCGGTCCAACCAGACAAAGGATCGGGCTCGCTCCGTCCTCTTTTAATTTCTTTACCGCCAGACACTCCAGCACACGCTCCTTGACTTTCTTCATTCCGTAATGATCCTCGTCCAGAATCTCTCCGGCATGTATTATATCTGTATTGTCGTGGGTCATCTTCTTCCAGGGCATCGCCAGAAGTGTTTCAATATAGCCACGAATCACAGCACTCTCAGAAGAATTGGAACTCACCCTCTTATAACGGCCAATCTCCTCCCTCAACTTATTCTTCACCTTTTTGGGAGCCTTCAGCTTTTCCATCCTCTCCAGGAACTGATCTGACTCCGAATTCATGTC
>CAYYGS010000090.1:0-8774 GCA_964471335.1 uncultured Jutongia sp. | reverse complement strand
TCCTTTGTCGCATCATATTTGAATTTTGCATAACTGTCCTCCTGCATCCGTTTACTGTCCTCTCCCGGCTTTTTGGCGAGCCTGCCACTTGCTAAAGCACTGTAGGGAGTCATGGCAATATTGTCCTCATAACAAAACGGAGCCATCTCACGCTCTTCTTCCCTGAAAATCAAATTATAATGCCCCTGCACAGATACAAACTTTGCAAATCCTTCTTTTTCAGCCAGTGCATTTGCTTTGGCAAGCTGCCACGCATAACAGTTGGAAATCCCGATATAACGTGCCTTTCCAGCCTTTACCACAGCATTCAGTCCCTCCAAAATATCATAGATCGGTGTCTGATAATCCCACATATGATAGATATACAGGTCAACATATTCCATTCCAAGATTTTTAAGGCTCTTGTTTATCATTTTTTCAATATGCTGCTGCCCTGATATGCCTGCCTCGATTTCATCCTGTGTCCTCGGCAGGAATTTTGTCGCAACCACAACCTCATCACGTTTTGCGAAATCTCTAAGCGCCCTTCCCACATACTGTTCACTGGTACCGCTCTGGTAAGCAATGGCTGTGTCGTAGAAATTCACTCCCAAATCCAGCCCTCTCTTAATAATCTCTCTGGAATGTTCCTCATCCAATGTCCATGAGTGCTGTCCTTCTTTTGCATTGCCAAACCCCATACATCCCATACAGATACGGGATACATTTAATTCTGAATTACCTAATTTTGTATACTTCATCAACAAACCTCCTTGCTATATGGATTTTCCAAGCTGATATGCCTCGGTTTTATACCGCTCCGGCATCATTCCCACAGTTCCTGCCCCCTTTGCCAGAATCATTCCCCCTATCCGTTATTTTCCAACAGTTTTTTTGCACAGGTATAAGCAAGCTGGTAAATCGACAGATACACATATCCCACATCTGCCTTCTCCATTGCCTCCCTCTGCTTATCCGTTACTCTGGTATATGGATAAATACCATATACAAACGGGAAAAAAGAATAGATAAAATCCTGACGCTCCCCGTCTGACAGATCTAAGCAAAACTTCTGTAAAAGACGGTCCACTGTCTTCATAGACGCCCCATAAGCCTCCTTAAATTCCACTACACGTTCCAGTCTGCTATTTTCCTCCATATCATAATGGTTCATACTCATCAGTTTCAGAAGAAGTTCCCTGTTTTCCAAAGAAACAGCCAGTGTTTTTGCAACCTCGTCCCTCTCCATGCTCTCATGATTCTGAATCACATGATCCAGTTCCTCTACCCACCTTTCATACTCTTTCTGCAAAAGGGCCATGAAGATTTCTTCCTTCGTCTCAAAATAATTGTAAATAGAAGTACGGGTAAAGGATGTTTCCTTTGCAATGTCCTGTATGGTAATATCCTTGAATCCTTTTGTCTGATAGAGCAGTTCGCAGGCAGCAATGATTTCTTCTTTCCTTGCATTTGTAAGTTCAATCGATCCCTTTGGCATTTCTTTTCTCTCTTTCTTATTACAATAAACTGGCTCGCGAAGCGTGACAGCGTTTGTTTGTATTGGCTGTTGTTTTATTCCTCTCCCTCATCTTTTTTGAAAGAAAGACATTTACCCAACACATCTCCCGTCTTTAAGTATTCATAAGTCGGAAATTCAAAAAGCACAGGCTTTAAAGTATCGTAATTCACTTTCCCCTCACTATTAAGATGTTTTTCCTCCACATAAGTATTATCTATAGTGCAAATAAAACTTTCAAAATTGGGTGTCTGGTAAATATCTTCAACGGAACATTCCATTACAAGGGGAGCTTTTGTAATAATCGGAGTCCCTGCCTCTCCCACTTCAAACTCGAATAATTCCCCTTTGTCTGTCTTTGCCCCGCTCACAGAACCAGCGTAATCTGCCTCCGGTAAAATCCCCTCATCTACAATATTGATGGATAGCTTTTGTTCCTGCTTTATGATTCCGTTAATATAATGCGGCTCTGCAAGACTGACAAGAACCCTGTCATGTCCCAGTATTCCAACATGTGCCACCAATGTCCACGTCGGTACTACCCCATTCATCGCTCCAATTACGGTAACCGGCATTGGATATAACGCCAGTTGTGAACCAATATTCTTCTTCATGTCAACCATCCTCTCATCATTTTTATTCTGACATCGCGTCAGTAACATCATAATATATCTATTCTGACACGATGTCAATATAATTTTCAAAATAATTCCAGACCTAAATTTATTCCCATGAAACAATGAGACAAACGCAAGCTTACAGGAAACTGAAAGCTTCTCTACATTTGTTTTCATTGTAATATCCATACAAATAAATGTCTAATACCTATTTTAATTATTAAATCATGCTTTCCGGGCATGAGTTTCTCCGCTTCTTCCGTAATGATAAAAGTCGGGAGTTTTATGATAAATTTATAATATCTTTAATGGAAATGTGATAGACATATGAATATTATTGTGGTATTCTATTAACGATATAAATCTCGGAATTTATGGGGGCAAATGAAATGGCTAAGAATGAAAGATTTGGGAAACTTTATTCACAAAATGATGGAATAAATATCATGGAAATTTGGATGGATAAAGAGACTGGTGTGAATTATGTATTTCATGTAAATGGATATGCAGGAGGAATGACACCATTATTGGATAGAGACGGAAAACCGATTATTTCTCCGATACCGGATAAATAAACTTCTATTTGTCCAGACAACCATTACCACAATCTCAACGGAATAGGTAACACAGCGTCAGAGCGTATAGAAATCAGTCTATACGCTCTGTTTTTTCTGTATTTCTGCATTTTCTCTCTGTCTTAGAGGCTGTCTTTTAGAATTTTAAGCACCTCATCACGGTTCAACACCTTATATCCTCCATCCAGAACAAGGGTAGAATCAGCGATTCCCTCCACCATATCTGTCGTCACGCCAAGCTCTGTCAGATTCATCACAAGCCCAATTTCCTTCATCCAGCTTTCCATAGCGGCAAGTCCTTCCAGTGCCGTCTGTTCATCGGTCTTACCCGCTGAATCCACATCCCAGACATTCACTGCAAACCGCTTAAATTTTGCCAGTCCATAAGGCATAATATACCGATAATACGGCAGGGAAACTGCTGACAATGTCATGCCATGTGTGGCATCTGTATGGGCGCCTACCGCCTGCCCAAGCATATGAACCATCCAGTCTGTGGATTTTGCCTTTGCCACAAGGGTATTGAGTGCCCATGTAGCAGTCCACATGATGTTGCTTCTCGCCTCATAATCCTGATCATTTTTATTGGCAATCCGGCTGGCATGAATCAAAGACTTCATCAGCCCCTCACTGATATAATCGCTTGTGTTATCGTCCTGTCCGGAAAAATACTGCTCGCAGATATGATTGAAAATATCATAGATTCCAGAAACCATTTGATAGTGTGGAAGTGTCAGTGTATATTTAGGGTTTAAGATAGAAAACTTCGGCATAATGTTCTCATCTGCAAACACATGGCCAATTTTCATCTTACTCTCACGGTTAGTAATCACAGCTCCTGCGTTCATCTCTGAACCAGTTCCCACCATGGTAAGCACACAGCCGACCGGAACGATTTCACAGTCCGGCTCTTCAAATTTCAGATAATATTTTTCCCACGGATCTTCATCACAATGAACCGATACAGATACCGCTTTGGAGTAATCGCAGACAGATCCTCCGCCAACCGCCAGCAGTAAATCCGCATGATGATTTCTCGCAATCTCTACACCTTCATATAATTTTTCAAGGGTGGGATTTGGCATAACTCCTGAAATCTCTGCAACATTTTTACCGTTTGATTTCAGTAATTCTAACACCTCATCATAGATGCCATTTTTCTTAATGGAACCGCCGCCATACACGAGTACCACATTCTCTCCGTACTTTGGCAGCTCCGTGTTCAGATACTGCAATGAATCCTCTCCAAAATATAATTTCGTTGGATTACAATACGCAAAATTTCCTAACATTTGTTTCTTCTCCTTTCACATTAAACAATCCGATATGCTTTCCACTTTCCACTCAGCCACCGGATGCTGAACACCACCGCACGAAACAGCCAGTCACACACCATGGCGAGCCATACGCCAAGTGCTCCGGTCCCAAGAATCCCTGCAAACAGATATGCCGCTCCAATGCGGAATATCCACATGGAAATAATGGATATTATCATGGCAAATCTCACGTCGCCTGCTGCCCGCATGGATGACGGAAGTACAAAAGTCAGCGACCAGATTAACACAGCCCCTGCGGTGTGTACAAATACCATTTGTGATGTAAGCTCTGCCGTAGCCTGCGATAAATGATACCATTTCAGTATAACAGGAAGGGCAAGCCTCATTACTCCACAAAATACAAACAATGCCATATAAGAAAGAATCAACAGCACCCGGTTATAATACCGTGCCTGTTTCTCATCCTTCGCCCCGATACATCTTGCAATCACTGTGGTTGCGGCAAGCTGCATGGCAGAACCGGGTATTACCTGAATACTGGCTACCGTCTGACAGATTGCATTGGCCGTAATCGCAGAAGTACCAAAGCCGGCAACCAGACTTGCCAGAATGATCTTTCCGGCCTGAAATAATCCATTCTCTATGCCATTCGGTACTCCGATTGACAAAATCTTTCGTATCTGCATACCATTTGGCTTGTAATACAATGTCTTTTCCAAATACAGTACCCTCTTTTTCTGCATCAAAAAAGCGATGGTTACAATTGCTGCCGCATACCTTGAAATCACGGTAGCAGCCGCCGCCCCTGCTGTTCCAAACTTCAGGTAATAAATAAAAAATGCATTACCACAGATATTGATAAGATTCATCATGGCCGAAAGGTACATCGTAATTTTTGAATTTCCCATCGTGCGGAAAATCGCTGCCCCGGATTCATAAACAGATAATGCCGGTATGGACAAAGCCACCACCAGCAGATAACTGTTCGCGCACCCATATACCTCTGGTGTTATTGCTCCAAACACGACGGTCAGGAGAAACTTTCGCATGAGGTAGATCAAACCCATAATTCCTATAGATATCAGACCGGAAAACCAGACAAGCTGTCCCGATACAGCTCTTGCCTCCTCTTTCTTTCCTGCACCAAGATACTGTCCCGCCACAACTGCCCCTCCGGTTCCAAAAGCCGCAAAAATATATATCAGGAGCTGAAATACCGTATCTATTAAAGACACTCCCGAAACCGCCGCCTCTCCCACACTGGAAACCATGACAGAATCAATCATGCCCACCAACAGAGTAAGGGCAAGTTCTACTATAAGAGGGAATATCAGTTTAAATAAATCTTTTCTGCTAAATAATTTCTTTGAAACAGACATTTATCTCCCCCTTTCTTACACCAATCATATTACTAAGGCGGTTAAATTTCCTAATCCTATTAGACAACAAAAAAGTAAGTGCGAAGAATGCTTTTTTTCATTTTCTCACTTACATTATATTTCCCTGTTCCATTTATAGCAAATACTTAAATTTTATGCCTTACTCATGCCTAAAAAGCATTTTGCATATTCTATAAATTTTGTCGCTGCCAGACTAAACGGCTGTTGACGTTTCCATGCCAGTACGCATGTTGCTGTCAACTCTGGCGATAACGGACGATATGTTATCTTTGACTGATCCCAGAAAGGGACAGAACCTTCAATTACCACCGAATATCCCAGTCTATTCCTTACCATGATTGCTCCATTTGTGTTTAGATTACTGGTAAACAATACATGCAAATCCGCATAGTAATCGCCAAACCAACTGGCAAGTTCGCTCTGTACATTCAGACGTCGCGGCAGAATCATGGGTAGTTCCGATAAATCCTTAGCACTAAGAGATTCTTTTTTTGCAAGTTCATCATCCGGCCGCATTAGCACAACCCACTTTTCCTTCGTATCCAGACGAATAAACTCATATTTCTCAATATCCACCGGTTCCAGTAAAAGCCCAATATCAATCAGACCTTTATCCATCTGCTCCTTTACCAAATCTGCTGTCGCCGTAAAAATATCATAGCTGACACCGGGATGTTTTTTGATGAAACCCTCAATTAATTCCGACAAAATCTGAACAGACGCAAGTTCCCCGCAGCCTATTGTAATTTTCCCTTCAATCTGTTCTTCCTGCTCTACGAGTTCTTTTTCCGTATTATCCACAAGCTGTAATATTTCCTCTGCTCTCCTTCGAAGCAGCATTCCCTCATTTGTCAGGGTGATTTTCCTTGTACCTCTGTGAAACAGCCTGACTCCAATATCATCTTCCATTTGTGATAACTGACGGCTTAGTGTGGGCTGCGTAATGTGGAGTACATCGGCAGCTTTTGTAATGCTTTCTTCCCTTACCACGGTAAGAAAATAGCGAAGAACACGGATTTCCATAGGAACTACTCCTCCTTATAATTGTTTTTAATCCATTCACCATCCCATATTATATTAATAAATGCCATCTTTCGCAGATGCCACCATGAAATTTTTTTATTTCTTAAAATCACCTAATGATTTCTATTTCCAAAATATTCATCGTCATCCATTCTTTCATTGGTAAAAACCAAGCTTCCATTGAAAAATGCCATCAGTAACAACATAGCAGATAAAAAACCTGTAATCAATATAAAATCAGCAGATAAAATACAGTAAGGAAAGATTAAAAAGGTAATATAATAAACTGTCTGTTTCTCCTGATAACAATAAAAGTTGCATCCAACCATAATTGCTAAAAGTAGCATCGTAATTACATCGGACTGATAAATACTGTTGGGCAAATATTGATTCCACAAGAATACCAGCATGGCTCCCAGCAGACCAGAAATAATCAACTGCAACGAACAACATTTAACAATTCCAACCCCGGTATTCTTATAAAAACGCAGTAAGTTTATCCCCCATAACAGTCCAAATATTGCCCAAAAAAACATGCAAATATTTCTGGGTGCCAACGGTATATTAAAAAACAACCCCGCCACCATAAAAAGCAGTAAAAGAATTTCCATCACCAAATTACCTGTTGAAGACGGATAAGTAAGTCTCACATCACTTTTAATCTTTTGCATTACAATCGTCATCTCCATTCTTTTATTTATTCATTAACCTATAGATTAAGTCTATTATAAAGTATGAGATGAAATATTAAAACCAATCACTGCGTGCTCTTTTGCAAATATTGTCACGTGACACGCTACATTATTTCTGAAAGGAAATTAACACTTGTGAAAGTAATAACCACATGATGTTTTCATTCGCAAAACCACGTATCAATCTCCTGCATCCGTTTCATCTGATTCACATGAAACGGACATCGTTTATTGCAATGCCCGCACCGGATACAGGCATCTGCTTTTACAGCTAAATTTTCATAATGGCTCTTTGCCAGTGCATCTCCAGCTTTTGCGAGGTCATAGTATTTATTGATAAGCCCCACATCCAGTCCGGCAGGACAAGGCTTACAATGGTTACAATAAACACACTTTCCTGCGGCATCCTGTGGTGCAAAGGAACCGAGAATGGAATAGTCTCTTTCCTCTGGTGTTGCATGACAAAAACCAAGTATCCTGTTTAAATCAGCTTTATTCCTAACTCCTGTCAAAGCAGTCAAAACTCCCGGCTTATCCAACACATACTGGATACACTGGTATTCCGTTAAGGCTTTTCCAAAAGGAGAAGTTTTTGCATTCAATAGCTGCCCTCCGCTAAAGGCTTTCATCACAGAGATGCCTACTCCTTCCATCTCACAACGCCGATATAAATTCATCCGTTCTTCCACGCTGCCTACTGCAAAACTGTCCGCTTCATAATTGGGCTCACTGCCACCGGCATAATCATACGCCGGGTTGATGCTAAACATCAACATATCCAAAATTCCCATATCCAGTACTTCATTTACAAGCTCTGGCGTATGCGAGGAAAGGCCAATATGCCGCACTACTCCCTGCGCCTTAAGGTCTTCTATATAACGGATAATCCCGGCTTTTTCTACCTCATGCAAATCTGCCGATTCATCAATACAGTGGATAAATCCAAAGTCTATGTAATCGGTCTTAAGTGCTTCTAACTGCCAGTCAATAGAACGCTTGACAATATCCAGATTTGTTGTCCAGCCGTAGGTTCCGGTTTCATAATTTGCCCCAAAATGAATCTGAAAATACACTTTGTCCCGGACACCTGCCATCGCCCGCCCATAAGCAGCAAAAGGCTTTGCCTCCGATGATGCCATATCAAAGAAATTGATGCCATTCTCAATTGCAGTTACAACAATTTCCTCGATTTCCTTCTCACTGGAGGCCTGAATGGAGCTGGTGCCAATTCCTAATATGCTGATTTCTTCCTCCCCTTTTGGAAGTTTACGATATAACATTGTTCTCCTCCCTTTCACATTAAACCACCCGGTATGTTTTCCATTTCCCGCTTAGCCACCGAATCTCATCTTTCGCCGACGCCACATCTTCCGCCTTAGTAATACCTGCCTCAAGTTCAGTCTGAACCTTTCCTTATTCTTGAATTGAATTTTTCACATTCACTTTCTAACTTAGGAAAATTCAAGCAACGATCCCTTCCTGCAAACATTTCATTAGACACATATTTCTTATATAAAACATTTGCCTTATTACAAATCACCTCGTTATTATTCTGGCACCATTCCAATTCTTGTCAGCATAATTTCTTATAGTGCTTAATATTTTCACGATCTCGTTTAAAAACAGTTGTATCAATAAGCTGCAACCTTAGATTCATTTTTTAACCTAGCACTCCATAATCATCTCATCCAGCGC
>CAYYGS010000089.1:0-8822 GCA_964471335.1 uncultured Jutongia sp. | reverse complement strand
TTGTTGGCCGTTGTTCCTTTTCTAATCTTAATATAACATACATACAGATTCTTTGCAATGAGTAAAACGATAAATGAACCAACATTGTTTTTTCCATATTGATATGATATTCTAAAAATACACTTAACACAGGATTATTACAAGCAGGAGGAACTATACGTGGAAGACCAGATTAAACTTTTTGCGGCAAGATCAAAAAGAAAGCTGTTTCATTTCTGTCAAATCTATTTTATTTTTATTCTTTTTTGCCTTGTATTCAGTTTTCTGTTATCAAATGGCAATGTAGAAAAATATAAGGATCATTTCATATCTCTTGCGGCCTTGCCCTGTATTCTTGCTATTATGCTATTGCTCCTTTCCCTTTTAGCCAGTATGAGACTCAAGAGACAGTTAAAAATGTTTTCGAGCGAGGAAATCCGCAGAATTAACCGGGAGGCAGCAAAGGGGCCAAAGCTGGAGCATATACTGATTACGCAGGATGTGATCGCATATGCCAGAGGAATGCAGACGATCCTGATCCCGGTGCATGATATTATCTGGATTAAAAGGGGCCGCGTTGTCCGCGCAAATATGATTCATACCCCTGGCATGATTTTTCCGATGGCCTCCTGCGAACGATATATTGACATCCGCACAAGAGATAATAAAGTACATCGTATCCCGAATGATGTGAAGGAGGCGCTGGAAGAAGAAATTTATAATTATCTTGTTTTTACTGTTAAGATGAAGCGCCCCTGTGTACTGCTTGGCCGGGAAGCAGATTGGAACCGGGTGAAAAAGGATGAATTTCAGGAGATCGTAGAGAGGGTGGATGCCGTTGGCGAAGAGGATGCTGGTGAATTAGAGATGCTCTATAATCTGGAGCATCTTTATGAACTTTGTCGTTCAGACATTGGTAACAGCCGTCAGTCCGAGGTGAAACTGATGGCCGCCATTGTGGTGAGTTATTTTGCTGCTTTCTTCCTATTTAAGAAACCGGATTTATTTTTTCATAGGGATAACCTGTTAGAAATGGATTTATTTTCCAGAGTATTTCAGACGTTCGGCGTGGGCTTCATTATGTTTCTTCCGATTATTTTTTGTCTTGTATGCTTTTTAAAAAATGTAATTCTTGATAAAGAGAGAACAATCACTCAGGCATTGATGGCTATTTATTTTTTATTTGCTATCATAGCCATCGGCGGCTTTGCAGGATTTGTGCTGATGACAATGGAAAGAGTACATGGCCTGGAGGCCGCCATTGACTGGCAGGCATATGCGGCCGGCGAGCTAGAGACATATGAGGGGATGCTCGTAAATACAACATCACCTGTTGTTAATCAGACCAAAATCCGGACGAACGAAAAATATCAATATTTTCAGGGAGAACAAACTGCCTTCCGGTATTATCCCGAATATTGTGTTGAACCGGATTTGATGCAGCAGAGCTATCGGATTACATATACCCCCAGACTGCAAATCGCAGCGTCTCTGACGGATTCAAATGGTAATGACAGACTGGCACTCAACAAAAAGGAATTGAAGAAACAACAGGAAGCGTATGAAAAACACTACCAAAAAGAGAGGGAAAAATATGCGGATACCGGCGTATGGGAAGTGGGCGACATAATTTTCCCCAAAAATCCACAGGTTTATGGATACTCCATGCTGACAGAGGAACAGCAGATAGATTTTGATTTGCTTTACAGTGAGATCATGCAGGAGGGTGTGGAAACAACGAGGTTGTTTTACCTTCCGATCCCCTTAGAAAAATCGGAGTTTAGTGAAATAAATGCTCTATATGACTGCAACCATAAATTTGATGCCTTTGAAATATACCGTTATATGACGAATGACGGATCTGTCGTGCAAAAGGCATATGTATCCCGAACTACGTATTCCGAAGAGGATTATAATTCTTATAGCGCCAAGTATCAGAAAAGGGCAAAAAAGATTGCAGAAGGAATACCAAAAGATCTTAACACCAAAGAAAAGGTAATCTGGATTTCTGATTATCTGCAAAAACATGTGAAGGTATTTGACTACTTCCGCTGGCTCGACCAGACAAATGATGGACAAAAGAAATCCAGTCCGGAGTATAAAAAGGGCGTTTTGGCAAATACCGGCTATGGCGCATTATCTTATGGCATAGCGTCTTGTCAGGGATATATGGAAGCCTTTGGAATGATTGCCCGGGAAGCCGGCATTTACAGTATTGCCGCGATGGATAGCGATGAGAGTAAGTACTGGAATCTTGTCAAGATAGATAAAAAATGGCGTGCCATTAATGTATATGCGATGGCAAAAGAGCAAAACAGTGATAAATATCTGTTGATTGCGAATGATTCCATGGAAAAGTATATGGAGGCAAAAGCCACTTACGGAATGAGTGAGTGGGTTGCCTGTCCTGAGTAAGAACTGGGATAAATAGAAAACAGTGAAAATTGCTTTTTGCCAGAAAGTATTATATACTGTTTCTATAACAATTAAGAAGGAGGTATTTATGGGATGAAGCGTTTCAAAAAAGTTTTGTCTATTGTCCTGGCAGGCGCGATGGTTTTGACCTTCGATGGGGTATCGAATGTTGCATCAGCCGCCAAAAAACCGACAATCAGCAAAAAAAGTATTACGGTAACTGCAGGCCAGTCCAAGAAAGTAACCATCAAGAACTGCCCGCAAAAGGCAAAGGTTAAATGGAAAACGGCGAACAAGAAAATTGCCACTGTCAAAAACGGCAAGATCACTGGTGTGAAAAAGGGAAACACCAAAGTGACTGCTGTTTTGACATATAAGAAAGGCAAGAAGTCCGTGTCGAAAAAGTTTACAGTGAAGGTGACAGTAAAGGCGAAAGCCTCCTCCACCACTTCCTCGGCACCATCACAGGCTCCAGCCTCTCCATCCGCGGTTGCTGCTTCTACCGTACCGGCGCCAGCATCTGCCAGTCCGGCACCGACGACGGAACCGACAGCTGAGCCGCAGACGACAGAACCGCCAATTTCTACGGCAAATGTCAATGCGAACGGAACACTGACCGATACCTGTCTAGGTGAGTCACACCTGTCAAAGAATGGTATTGAGACAAGTGATAACGGGGTAATGCGTACCAATTTATCCAGTCAGGATTTAATGGAAATTATGGGACTTGGCTGGAATCTTGGCAACACGATGGAGGAGTCAAATTATCTTGGCAAAAACACGACGGTTGAAGAATGCGAAAAGAATGCCGGCAATCCGAAAACGGCACGCAAAGTCTTCCGTGCCCTGAAGCAAAATTACGGCATCAACACCGTACGTGTTCCGGTTGCATGGTCTAACCTCATGTCCGAGGACGGTACATATACAATTAACGAGGATTATTTTAACCGTGTAGAAGAAATTATCAATTATGCCCTGACCTATGAGATGTATGTCATTATCAATATCCATTGGGACGGCGGCTGGTGGGGTATGTTCGGCGATAAGGATCCTGCTGTCCGTGAAGAGGCTCTGAAGAAATACACAGCCTTCTGGGAGCAGATCAGCGCCCGTTATCAGGAGTACTCTGACCACCTGATTTTCGAAGGCGCCAACGAAGAGTTCGGCGAGCGCCTGAATGATGACTGGGAAAAGCATTCCAATACGCAGACAGGTGTTCTGACAAAAGAAGAGTATGAGGCAAAAACCTTAGAACTCAACCAGCTCTTTGTCAATATCGTCCGGAACAGCGGCGGAAACAATACATACCGTCATCTGCTGATCCCCGGTCTGAACACAAATACAGATTATACATGTTCTGATGCATTTAAAATGCCGACCGACATTGAAGAAAATGGCGTGAGCAAACTCAGCGTTTCCATCCATTATTACGATCCGACGCCTTGGGGCATCTCAGAAACTGTTACGGATTGGGATTATGTCGGCTCCTGGGGAATCGATGACCCGGAGACACCGGATGTCGATGAAAGGGAACGTGATTACGAATATCTGACAACACAGATGACGAAAATTCATGATAACTTCGCCGCAAAGGGTTATGGTGTAATTCTCGGCGAATGTGGTATTGTATCCATGAATAAAGATGGTATTCCGGATTACTTAAAGGAACTCTTTACCCAGTGCCTTGCAAAACAGATTTGTCCGGTTATGTGGGATAATGGTGGATTATTCGACAGGAATGACTGTTACTTCAAATATGTAGATGTTGGTGAGATATTTAACGAGCTGACAGGTACCACTGCAAAGTATCCGGAGGGTGCTGCAATGATGAATACCGGAAAGCCGCTTCCTCTGACAGCAGAGAATCAGTCTCCGATGGTGGTCGCTACCTGGACGGGAGATTTCATGAGACATACGAATGAAGCGTCGGTATCTACTATTCGTGACTTGCGCGGTCAGGAGTATTTGAAAGAAAATGATACCTATGCCTCTATGTGGAGAACAGACAGTGTGACCGATAATCTGAAACCGACCTGCTCCGAACTGCAGTGGCATATGCATTTTGAGCTGGTTGACCCAGAGACAGGGGAATATATTTGGAAGGATCTGAAAAACCCTGCTGTCAGAATCACGATGAACGATGACCAGTACAGCCAAACTGCAGATTTACAGTTGACATACTGTGACCACTATGGAGAAAATGATAAAGATATGGGATCCTGGATGTTCGAATCTGATCTGGCACAAATTGCAGGACAGGATGAGGACGGCAATCCTTTCACAGATGAAAATGGCGATGTCATTCTGGCAGATACAGCATGGCAGGGTAAGGTATTAAACCTGAACTCCAGCTACCTTGAGAAATACCCTGTATTGGTTCTGACAACACATACTTATACGGGTGCTTCCTTTGTAAAAGTCGAGATCTGCGACGCGGCATACAACGAAGATGGCACTCCATTTGAAGGCAGCACGGAATAACGAGCAATTTCCCAGTAGTAAAAAAGGGAAGGATGATAAATTCCCTTACAAAAATACCAAAGCAGTCCCGATTCGGCAAACCGTTGGGACTGCTTTGGTATAATTTTCTATTATATAAAAGAGACGGAATGCAACAGAAAGGAATACGACGATGGAAACTATCATTGAGCAGGAGATCGATAATATTGAAAAGATCATTATGGAAGATTATCAAAGCGACCGCTCCATTGATAAAATGAAACTCTTCACACAGCCTGACAGAGATGTCATTATTGATATGATTCACAAGCTGATGAAAATTATTTATCCTGGTTATTTTCAGGATAAATCCTATAAGATTTATTATATGGAGAACAATCTGCGTGTTTTGATGGAGGATGTCATGTTCCATCTGAATAAACAAATCATGCTGGCGCTGAAATATTCACCGAAATATGAAAATGCGGACGAGACAACGATCCAAACGGTATCACAGAGAATGTCTGTCTCCTTCTTCCATCGGATTCCCAAGGTCCGCAGCCTTCTGGAAACAGATCTGCAAGCGGCCTTTGACGGGGATCCCGCTGCTTATTCCAAAGAGGAGATTATTCTCTCCTATCCGGGACTGCAGGCCATTTCGATTAATCGGCTGGCACATGAACTCTTTCTTTTGCACGTTCCCCTGATTCCCCGAATCATGACAGAGTATGCCCATGGCCTGACCGGCATTGACATTCATCCCGGTGCCACCATCGGCGAATACTTCTTTATTGATCATGGTACGGGCATCGTGGTAGGTGAGACAACCACCATTGGCAAAAATGTGAAGATCTATCAGGGCGTAACCCTCGGTGCCCTTTCCACCCGCGGCGGCCAAAAGCTGCAGGGAAAAAAGCGGCATCCCACAATTGAGGATAATGTCACCATATATTCCGGAGCATCAATCCTGGGCGGGGAAAGCATTATCGGCAAGGGATCCGTCATCGGAAGTAATGCTTTTATCACGACATCGATTCCACCTGATACGAAGGTGAGCATTAAGAATCAGGAATTAAAATATAATCAAGGCGATACCACTTTTCGCAGGGATGTCGATCCGGACGAAACATGGTATTATATGATATAATATAATGATAAATATGATGTTGGGGTCAAAAGCCCCTTTGGGGCAAAACCGACACAAATATGTGTGTTTGCAAGCTCGCTTGCAACACCACATATTGTGTTCGGTTGGTGCGAAGCACCATTTTGACCTCAGCATTATAAATATTGTATGAAGGAGAATAGCTATGGCAAGTAAAAAATTAGGTTTTGGTTTGATGCGTCTTCCTTTATTAAACCCGGAAGATGACAGCAGCATTGATTTGGAACAGACAAAACAGATGGTTGACACTTTTCTGGAGCGCGGCTTTACATACTTTGACACAGCATGGATGTATTGTGGATTTCAGAGCGAAAATGCGGTAAAGGCCGCATTGGTTGACCGCCATCCCAGAGGCAGCTTCACTCTGGCAACAAAGCTTCACGCAGGCTTTATTAAAACAAAGGAAGACAGAGATAAGATATTTAACGAGCAGCTCCATAAAACAGGGGTTTCCTACTTCGACTACTACCTGTTACACGATGTTGGTGCACATCATTATGAGATATACAAGAATTTAGACTGTTTCGCATGGCTTGCCGACAAAAAGGAAAAAGGGCTTGTAAAACACATGGGATTCTCCTATCACGATAATGCAGAATTGCTGGATCAGGTTCTTACAGAGCACCCGGAAATGGAGTTCGTACAGCTGCAGATTAATTATCTGGATTGGGAAAGCGAAGGAGTACAATCCCGTAAATGCTATGAGGTGGCAAGAAAACACGGCGTACCCGTAATCGTTATGGAGCCTGTGAAAGGCGGCACGCTCGCAAAAGTGCCAAGCGAGGTCGAACAGTTATTCCTGTCCCATAACCGGGACATGTCTATCCCCTCCTGGGCAATCCGTTTTGCTGCCAGTCTGGATGGTGTCATGATGGTATTAAGCGGCATGAGTAATATGGAACAATTGCAGGATAACACCAGTTTTATGACAGATTTTAAACCTCTGACGGAGGACGAAACAAAAATGGTGCATATGGCTGCTGACATCATCAACCATAACATCGCGATTCCGTGTACCGGCTGTTCTTACTGTACGGATGGATGTCCCAAAAAGATTGCAATCCCCAAATATTTCTCCCTGTATAATGCAGAAAAACAGGAGATAGAAGGAAAAGGCTTTACAGTTCAAAGCGAATATTACGGCAATCTCACCAAAAACTTTGGCAAGGCCAGTGAATGTATTGCATGCGGCCAGTGCGAGGGTGTTTGTCCACAGCACCTGCCCATCATAGAACATCTAAAAGAGGTGGCATCTCATTTCGAATAAACACTACCTGATAACACCAATAGCACAAAAACATCAATATTACTATCACACAAAAAGCGTAAGCCCAACGGCTTACGCTTTTTAACAATTATCATTCAATCCACGGTGTCTCCCACTGATACTCCTCCATGATAACATGCCCCTCCTTAAATCGAACCCCCTCCGCTTCCAAAAGCTCAATCTGCCGGTTTTCACCGCCAAACGCAAAAGCCGACGACACATTACCATCCTTTGTTACCACACGATGGCACGGAATGTGTTCCGGATCCGGATTGACATGCAGCGCATAACCAACCACCCGCGCCCATCTCCGGTTTCCCGCCAGAGCCGCTATCTGCCCATAGGTCGCTACCGTCCCTCTGGGAATCTGGCGCACAACATCATAAATTCTCTCAAATGTATTTTTCTCCATCCCTTACTCCGTTCTATTGACCATACGAATTGCACTACAATATAGAAAGTATAGCAAAGCATACATTTATAATCAATAATACACCCATAAATTCTTAATCTGCGGCACGAGCCTGTCCAGGTTCCATGTTTTTTCACTTCGCTTGCGGCTGTTCGGATCATTCACAACAATATCCCCATCTCCATCAATCCCGGCCAATACCAGAAAATGTCCGCTCGTTGTAAAATCTCCCGGCCGCATCACACTGATAATGATACCGCCAGACTGCAGAGCCTGCGCTATGGCATCCCTGTCCAAAGAAAGCTCCTGGCCCAGAAGTCCGATCTTCGCCGCCCCTTCTGTCATCAGAGACCAGGCCGATCCTGCCCCTTCTACATAGAAACCCTCTTTCTCTGCCATTTTAGCCACCTTATAAGGATTCCACCGGGACGTGCCCTGCAGGCCGCAGGCAACCATTGACAAACAGGTAGGGCCACAGCCCGTTATCGCCATATAATTTCCTCCGTACTGCCGATAGCCCCAGCGCTCATCCCACTGTAGCAATAAAGGCACACGAGTTTCCCTGTTACCTGCCAAATCCTTGTCGTCTAAATGGATCTTCCCATTCTCATCCCCATATTTCAAATAGTTCCTTACAAAATCCTCCGTCTCCGGATTATCTCTGGCCAGTTGAACCAGTGCATCCGGATATTCGTCCGAAAAGGAACTGCTGCCCTTTGACAGAAAACTTCTGACAGAGGACATTCCCTCCTGTCCCGTCTGCTTCGTAAATGCCCAAATGCCGTGTACCAACCCATAAAACACCAAAATCAATGCCCAAAAAAGCAGAAAGGCTCGAAACAGACTTCTGCGTTCCTCTCTTCTGCTTTTAGCCGTCCGGTGAGCTGAACTGTGTCTATTCCTGCCTCCTGTATGCCGTGTCTGTCTCCCCCGTACTCTTACATCACCATTTCCTCTCATAAAAATCCTCCCTTCCAAGGCGAAACCGTAAAATTTCTAAGTCGGCGTTTTTTGTCGAAATAGAAAATTCTTTTCGCCTTTCGCTCTTCCATATTGATATCTTATCAAAAGGAAAGAAGGAGTTCTTTTGGTGATTCTGTTTGAAATAAGCCGTCCTATGAACGTCTACAAAATGACTTTATGGA
>CAYYGS010000088.1:0-8913 GCA_964471335.1 uncultured Jutongia sp. | reverse complement strand
AAACCATTTGTGACGCAGTCCCCAGAGATCACCCAGACACCGAAGATCACGCCGGAACCAGAGCTGACACAGACGCCGGGAATGACGCACGTGCCAGAGTTAACGCAGTCCCCGGAGATTACACCGACGCCTGTTGTGACGCAGCCTTCAGCAGTGAGTCCGACACCAATAAAGACGGAAGAGCCGGATGGGAGGGAAGAAGTCAATGAAGCTACAAAAAAAATTAAATTGACAGAAGATACGATCGTTGTAACAGCCGGAAAGACTGCTACCGTTGCTTTTAAGGCAATTGCTGATGACACGGCAGAAGATGCCGCGGAGGTGACGGCGGATTCCGACAATACAAGAATTGCGAAGGCCTCTATTCAGGGAAGTAAGGTACGTATCAGCATTCCGGAGACAGCGCAGAAAGGCGCTTCTACTACCGTTACATTGGAGTCTGAGAATGCTTTTGGCGACACAGTCAGTGCCAGTGTAAAGGTTTATGTGAAAAATGCTACTCAAAAGGCAAAGCCGGCAAAAGAGACAGTTACCGTCAGGAAAGGAAAGACGGCAAAGGTAACAATCAAGGTAACTGCCCAGAATACAGACAGGGCAACAACAGATACTGTTCTGCAGGAAGAGGGCGTTGCATCTATTAAAAAAATCGCTACGGTTCAAAGTGTAAAGGCACAAAAGGGTAAAGTTATTGTGACGATTAAGGCGCACAAGATATCTGACACAAAGATTATGACGGTTAAGCTTGGCAAAGTAAAAGCAAAAGTGGCTATTATCGTGAAATAAAGAGATATTTTAAAAGGATAATCGGAATTACGTTTTTATTAAAAGAGGGGTTGTTGGTTAATACCAATAGCCCCTGCTTTTAGTTTGTCAAAAAAAATTCCAAAACTACCGAACCTTTTCAAAGAATATGATACATAATATAATGAAAAGCGGACCGAGCAAGCTCGCTTGTGAGGGCGCAACAAGATCAGGAAGCGAAGCTTCATGATCTAATGAAAAGCGGACTGAACAAGTTCGCTTGTGAGGGCGCAACAAGATCAGGAAGCGAAGCTAAAATATGTGACAATATTGGATTTAAAGAAAATAATACAAGAAAAATTATGAAATAGTAGGGATAAGGATGCCATGAAATCAAATGAGACAGTGATTACAGAAGAACTGATTGAACAAACGTATTTGTTCTGCTATAAGCGTTTACAAAATCCAGAAGATGCCCAGGATCTTGCGCAGGAAATTTTGTGCGAGGCATTACGTGTACTCGCTATCGGACGTAAAATCCATCATTTTCACAGTTGGTACTGGAAAATGGCCAAAAACCGATACACAGTTATGCTTAACCGCAGAAATCACAAACCTGCCATCTATCCTATTGATGATTATATGGGGGAACTGATTTGGGAATCAAAGGAAATGGCTGAACAAATAATATTAGAAGAAGAACTGTCCCATATGCACGCTGTGATCGCGCATTTATCAGCGATTCATCGTGAAATTCTGGTGTACTATTACTTAAAAGGACAGTCAATTCATGAAATTGCGGAACGCCTTGCCATACCGGAAGGGACCGTCAAAAGACGCCTGTTTGATGCAAAGCACGAAGCAAAGAAAGGGATGGAACGTATGACAAAGGTAACAGAATTGTCTTATGCACCGCAGGAACTGGAATTATGGATGTCTCAGAGACTTGCAGAACAAGAAGTGTTTCAGGATTTGATGGGAAAGCAAATTTTAGTCGCCTGCTATACACAGCCAAAGACAGTAATGGCATTGTCCGAGGAGCTGCAGATTGCCCCGGTTTATGTAGAAGACAAGATAAAACGCATGCAAGATGTCTCGGTGCTGAAGCAGGTTGGCAGACAGAAATATCACACCGCTTTTCCTGTTTTTCCTAAAAATACGGTAAGAAAGATGCTGCAGGATATCGAGGAGATCCATATGCAAATGTGTGAGACAGCATATTCCGCGGTACAGAATCATTGGAAAGAAATAAAAGAATTGGGGTTTTATGGAACGCATCTGTCGGAAAATTATCTGAATATGGTCTTTCTGTTTTTAGCTATTAACCGTCTGGGGAACTGTTGTGTAGATGCATATCATAAAAGTAAGCAATGGAAAGAATATGATCTGGGGAAATATGATTTTTTCGATTTAGAGTCTGTCCGAATGATGGGACAGGTGCTCCCCGTCGATGAAGCCCTGTCAGATTATGAGATTAAGGCATTGGAATGGCGCTTTCGTGATTGCCGGATTGAAACAGTTTCAGGCAGCATCTTTACGATATATGACTGCTTTGCAGCGAAACCTTTTCCAGAAGATCGTATTTTGAGACTGCATGGAAATAATGTAGAGTTTTTGTATGAACTTAGTCGAGATCCGGGAAGAAATCTGTCCAAACAGGAAGAAATACTCTTAAGCAATCTGTTGGAAAACGGATTGGTCGAAAAAAAAGACGACGGATATTATCCCAGTATTGTTATTTTTGAAAAGAAACAAATCAGACGTTTATTACAATTTTTTTATGAACAAATGCTTCCCACTGCAGAGGAATATGCTGTTCAGCTCGCAAAAAAGATAGATAAACATCTTTTGCCAAAAGTACGCGAAGACTTATTGGAACAATATTATACCTACGTAGTGAATATTTTCCTGATGCCAACCTCTAATATGATGTGGTGGGGCAAAACACATCATTTATTTGAGGAACCAAAAGATCCAAACAGAAGCGGGCAGGGGATTTATATGCTTGCTGATACAAGTATACAAACAAGTTGAAAGAGATGGTGAGAAGATGAAAAAATTTATAGAAGTAATGAAGATTAATTTCAAAAGTTTATTTCAGTATAAATGGACATTCGCCATGACTCTGTTTACACAGCCGATTATTTTTGTAATTAACTATATCGTTTTTCAGAGCATTTATTCCTATGGTGGCAAAACGGATATTCAGGGATATACAATGGAACAAATGGTATGGTTTTTTACTGCTAATATATTAGTAAATACTTTTGTTTGGAATCCCTGTGTAGGAGAGATATCCGGGAAAATTTTGTCAGGGGATTTAACGATGGATTTGCTACGGCCTATTTCCTTCTATCGTTATGAAATGGCGCGTGCTGCATCAAACAGGTTTATATCACTCTGCGTGGATTTTTTGCCGGGAGTGATTCTATATTCCTTGATTCTGCCGCCAAAATTCATAACATTTGTTTCAATTATCAGGGCTTTTCTGGTCATTATACCAGCCTTTTTTCTGAATTACATTACCGCTTCTCTCATTGGCTTATGCGCGATGTGGGTGAAAAACAGTACATCACTTTATGCGGTATCAACTATCCTGATTTCTTTTGCAGGAGGTTGTTTGATCCCTATGGAATTTTACCCTGATTGGCTGGTGCGATTGACCGATTTTCTGCCCTACAAGTACATCTACTATCTGCCGATACAATATATTTTGAACCGGGAAATGGTGCAGGACAGTATTTTTCTTTTGCAGACTCTGCTGATACAAGCGGGATGGATCCTGGTATTACGGCTGCTTTATCACCTGGGTTGGAAACACTTGCTGCAACAGTACGGGGCAGTCGGCTGATGATGGGAATATCCCGTACGAATTCCTGTAAGTATCTGCCAATCATAAAAATGCGGAGGTGTACATGAAAACATTTAAATTCTTTCAGATATTTCTATGGAACAGCAGCTTAAATATTGCCAGTTCTATGGAATACCGATTCGATTTTTTAGTGGGGCTTTTTGTTAATTTATTGATGGCATTGGCGGGCCCATTGTTTCAGTATTTATTATTTTCACAGGTAAACGGCTGTCCGGGCTGGACAGTTTCAGAAATTATCTTATTTCAGGGAATTCTTTTGTTTATGTTTGGATTGAAAACTCTACTGTTAGGAAAGATTCCCGAATATGTGCAAAAACTAATCAGGAGAGGAGGGCTGGACCGACTGCTTTTGCGGCCTTACTCCAGCATCAGTATGGTATTGGCAAATGGATTTACCCTGGATGGAATCGGAACAGTGCTGGCAGGAATTGTGATTATTGCAGTTATGCTTTGTAAACTGCGGTTGAACATTAGTGTAATATCCTGCCTGATGGCTTTGTTGGCAATCGGAATGGGATTAATGCTATTCGCCGCTTTTGATATCCTGCTGGCATGTGTCATGATTCGCCTCATTAACATCGGAAGATTAAATGAGCTATTTGATACATTTACCAAATTTGGTCAATACCCGATGGAGCTGTTTCCAAAAGGTACAAGATTTATTTTTATTACCATCGTACCTTTTGCAGTATGGGTAAACATTCCCTGCAGGATTTTATTGGATGGCATGCAGGGATATATGTTTCTTACATTTTTTATTGTCATCCTGTTTTATTTTCTGGCAGTACATAGTTGGAATCTTTGTATGAAACATTATACCAGCGCAGGAGGTTGAGAATATGGTAGAGCTTAATGATATCAGTAAATATTATCGGGTAACAAAGAGGGAAAAATCTGGAATGTCTGCAGCACTAAGATCTTTTATAAAAAGGGAATATCAGGATGTACATGCTGTGGATCATGTGAATCTGTCTGTACATACCGGAGAGATTCGTGCGTTAATCGGGCCGAATGGCGCCGGAAAATCTACAGTTTTGAAAATGATATCCGGTGTGTTATATCCTTCCGGCGGAGATATACAGGTTATGGACTATACCCCCTGGAAGCAAAGAGAGCAGCTGGTTCGAAAAATCGGCGTAGTTTTCGGACAGAAATCTCAGCTATGGTGGGACCTTCCGGCAGTTGATACCTATCATCTGAATAAGATTATCTATGATATTCCAGACGATATTTATCAAAAGAATCTGGAATATTTTGTGGAACATTTAAAACTACAGAATGTAATCAGCAAGCCGGTACGCCAACTTTCTCTGGGGGAACGGATGAAGTGTGAATTTGTCTGTGCTTTGCTTCACGAACCGCCTCTGGTGATTTTAGATGAACCGACAATTGGTTTAGATGTTTTTTCCAAGAAAGAGATACGCCTTTTCATCAAACAAATGAATCGGGATAAGAATACTACTTTTATCATCACAACACATGATCTGACGGATGTAGAAGAATTATGCGAAAATATTACTGTGATTAATCAGGGAACAGTAACTTTTAATGATACCATGGAGAATCTGAAAGGATATTATTCACATCGTAAGATTCTGCAGATTCATTTTGATTCACTTCTATCAGAAAAAGAATTAGAAGGATATCAGATGCTTGCATTTGACGGTTATTCTGCTAAAATAGGAATTGATGTGAGACAGTTGGCACTGAAAGATGCAATGATTGAATTGTACAACCGTTTCCCGATTAATGATATTACGGTGGAAAATATTCCGATCGAAGAACTTATCAGAGATATTTACGGAGAGACTTATGTGACTGAGAAATAGACCGGGGGCTGAGGAGTGCTGCGTCGGGATAGAGATACAATTGGAAAGGTGCATGAAATAACCATATGAGATGAAAGGGTATACCGGATTATGAAACGGATATTAGTACTATTTGTTCTGCTTATGGCCGCCACTCTCTGTGGCTGTGATTCTAACCGTTCTGATGATGAAAGCGGCAGGACGGAAGTGCCGGAAGAGACGATGGTCTCTGACATTGCGGGGGCGTCCGGATGTTCACAGTTTGCCAATGACAGCGCTATATACATAGATGCCGGAAAGGGGAAAATTCAGCAGTGGTCTTTTGACGGGACTTTTCAAAATGAGTTCCGTGTCATGAAGAACTCGGGTCAGTTTGAATTTTCGGATATTATTTCTGTAGAAAATGACAGGATTTATTATAGCAGAACAAATTGGGCGACGTATCAGGATGAAATAATGCAGGTTCCCATCAAAGAGAATGAAGAGGGGCAGTATCTGGATGTTGACCATCAGAAGAAGCTTTGGGGGGTGGACATTTCAGACATCGGATACGGTGGTCTATTCGAGACATCATTTTTCTATATCAATGAGGACTATATTGTCTGCCTGAAAGACCAATATTCCGAAGGAGGGATGCTCGTCTATAATCTCAGGGAGGAAAAGGAAGTAAAATTAAAAAATCTACCAAAGCAGATAAAGAAGGATGCAGAAGGGTCATTGGATACAATATATCAGTTCACAGATTCTATGGCTTCCGTGCAGTCGCAGGTATGCGGCAATCAGATTATTTTTAATACGGAACCGGTTGGCGATAACAGGCATGGGGCACCGTACGGATTTTCTATTTATCGGCTGGGAGAGGATCATGTAGAAACGATTGATGAGCGCTGTTATACCGCGGCAGCATATATCACAGATGAGAAAAGGCAGAAGGTGTACTATCAGATTGAAACGGATCAGAGCATCTGGGAATATGATTGTGAGAGCGCGGAGAAGCGGGAACTGATATCAGAACAGGAATTCCAGGACTGTTATAAGGGGGCAGGGCTTACCTGGCAGGAAGATGAGGATGATGACAGTATGTTTCTGCAGGGAGATACTCTGTATATCATCCGTGCAAAGGGTGATATTGAGAATGCAGAGATTGTATCTTACGATCTGCAGGGAAGCCAGGGGCTTCGGTATGAGCAAAAAGTGACACAGGAACTGAAACGGTGGGGTCAGATTGCGGAATGGAATGAGGGATATGTGCCGGATGGAACGCTGGCAATTGTGCTGGGGAAGCTGATACTATATTTCGAGGACGAAGAAGTGTGCTTTTGCATTGATCTGGCAACGGCGGAAGGAAAACAGGTAGTCCGGGGAGATAAGGAATGTATTTACTATATGATGGCTGCAGGCGTGGAGGCAGACGTATCGGGTTATTATGAGACGGATGAGGCGAAGTGGAGCAAGGAGAAAACTGCCGAAGACGAAAAGCAGCAAAAAAGAAAAGAGAAGGAGGATGCCAGACGGAAAGAATTCCGTGAAAATGAAAAGAGGGCGGCGAAGCTTTCGGAGAAGGAACAGCTTACACAGCTGGCCGGGAAGATGATACAACAGTACAAAAAATGGGATCGTTCCGGAAAGGAAGAATGGTTGGAGGGAGTTTGTTATGCGGTGACAGATCTGGATCACAATGGCGTGCTGGAATTAATTCTCTCGACAGGCCCCCAGGGCAGCGGAGGTTTCACGATGACAGCAATGTATGGGGCTGGAGCGGAGGGAAAGGCTGTGACGCTGCAAAAGCCATCTACCGGGGATGATATCGTGGAATTCACGGGGGACGGAGATGTTGTAAATCCGATTGATACGGCATATTACGATGCCGACGAGGATATTTGGTATTATGTGACCCAGGATTATACTTCAACCGGATACAGAGGAAAAGGACATACAGATGATGCATGGAAGATAAAAACGGGAGAGTGGGAGAGAGAAGATATCTGCGGTTATTTTGATGATATAGACCATAAGTCAAAACAGTACAAGACTACATATTTCAAAGTCGTGGGAGAGGATGTGCAGGAGATTGCGAAATCAGAGTATGATGTGGGCAAGATTATGGATGAGCATTTTGCGGATTGCGTGAAATACCGTGTGGCAATCTCATGGGGACGGATGAAACGGAAGAAGATGTTATCTGCAGAACCGTCCGGGATTTTTCAAAAACTGCAGGACAGCTATCATGCTTTTAAGACGACAGAGCTTCCGTAGCCAGTACGACAAATATTAAGTAATTGGCTGTCAATTATTTCAGAAGGAAAGAAACAGGAGGGAAAGATGAGGGAAAAAATGACCGGAGTCAGGAAATATTTTTTGATGGCATCAATGTTGCTTGTCCTTTCATTAACTGTGTTTTGCAGGACTGAGGTGTCAGCGGAGGAAGCAGTTTCTCCAGACAGACTACAGGTAAATTTCAGCAAATATAGCAAGGAATATACACTGAAAAACGGAAAAGCTTATATGAGGTTATCCTATCAGTTACCTCAGGTTGACGGCGATAGTGAGGCAGCCAGGGCAATCAATGATTTTTACGAGGCTGAGAAGATTCAGTGGCTGGACAGCCACAATAAGGACAGGAAAGGTGCTCGCCGTGATTATAAATATGGCACTCCTGCATGGTCTGATCAGATCACAAATTGTCAGGTCACTTTTCAGGATTCTTCCTATATTAATATATATCAGGAAGGCTATTGTTACCGGGGCGGCGCTCATGGAATGCCATATCGCATCAGCCATGTTTTTTCCGCTGTCACCGGGCATCAAGTGACAGCGGCTGAAATACTTGGGATGACAGATCATCAAGTTAATGCAAAAGTGAGAGAAAAATATACAAAGCGGTACAATAAAACGAAGGGAAAGCCGAAATGTCCGTTTTATGACCTTGAAAATGGCAAATGGTTCAAAAGGAGCCTGAAAAAGATAGATTTTGCAGGGGATGAGAGATATTATCTGGAGAAGGGGAAGTTGGTGTTTTATGCGGATCCTTACATGCTGGGATCCTATGCGGCTGGTTTTATTGAGGTCTCCCTTCCGTTATAATCTATTCCTGCTTTATTAAATCCACAACCAACTCCGAAAATACCCCCGAAGCACTAAGCTCGTTTTCAACGTCAGCGAAATTTTCATACTCTATGACATTATCCTCTTTTATATAATAGACATCACATTTCCGCCCTCTGTTTATGACATTTACAATATTTTCTTCCGGAATATGAACAACTGTTTTTGCCTTCCATTGGTTGATGTCCAGTCTTCCTGTGATTTTATCAATGGTAATGTCATAGTCTGTTTTTGCAGTAAATTCCAGGCTGCCGCTGCTGTCTGAAATCAGGACTTGCTTTGCGCCGCCATCATATTCTAAACGACGCAGATGAAGATCCTTTATTACAAGCATCTTAACGGAAGCTGCTATCTCACAATGATCCGAGTATTTTTCAGGAAGAACAA
>CAYYGS010000087.1:0-8923 GCA_964471335.1 uncultured Jutongia sp. | reverse complement strand
TGATGGCGGCTTCCTGAAGGAAGCTGGCATTCAGATTACAGAGATGAATTCCGGCTGTATCTGCTGCTCACTGGTCGGTGATTTTGGAGAGGCGCTTGGAGAGGTGCTGGAAAAGTATTCTCCGGACAGAGTGATTATCGAGCCGTCTGGTGTGGGCAAGCTGTCGGATGTAATGAAGGCAGTAAAAAATATCGGTGAGCAGGTGGATATCAACAGCACAGCTGTGGTAGTGGACGCTGCGAAATGCAAAATGTATATGAAGAATTATGGAGAATTCTACAACAATCAGATTGAATATGCCGGAACCATTATCCTGAGCCGCACGCAGTCGGTATCAGATGAAAAGCTGCAGACGTGTATCGCTATGATTCGGGAGAAGAATCAGGAAGCATCAATTATTACGACGCCGTGGGATGAGATCAGCGGACAGAATATAAGGGAAGCGATGGAGAAGATCAACGCTCTCGAGAAGGAACTTCTGGAGGAGCATCACCACGATCATGACCACCATGACGGGGAGTGCTGTCATCACGACCATGATCATCATCATGACGGAGAATGCCACCACGATCATGAACATCATGATGGGGAGTGCTGCCATCACGACCATGACCATGATCATCATCATGACGGAGAGTGTCACCACGATCATGACCACCATGATGGAGAGTGCCACCACCATGATCATGAACATCATGACGGGGAATGCTGTCATGGTCATCACCACCATCATCATGCAGATGAAGTTTTTACCAGCTGGGGGGCTGAGACGGCTCATAAATATACAGAGGAAGAACTTCAAACAATTCTGGCTGCACTGGCACAGGGAAACGAATACGGTGATGTGCTTCGAGCCAAGGGGATCGTGGCGCCCAGCGAGGGAGAATGGTTTCATTTCGATCTGGTCCCTGAGGAGACAGAGCTTCGCCGCGGAGCAGCAGATTACACAGGGCGTATCTGCGTGATCGGCGCCAATTTGAAGGAAGAGAAGCTTAAGGAGCTGTTCCAGGTATAAGTTATATTAATTTTTCACACCTGAGATTTGTGTTAACTAATGAAATTAACTTTGCGCACATGTGACACAAATTTCGTTATGCGCAAAAAATGTGCGCAGAAATGAGGATTTTATGTTTGGAAAACAGAGACAGGAAATGATGGTATATGTGATCATGGGTTTCCTAGAGGCGGGAAAGACCAGCCTGATTCGTGATCTGCTGAAGGACGAACTTTTTGATGATAAATCGCGGACTCTGATTCTGGCATGTGAGGAAGGCGAAGAGGAGTATTCGCCGGATTTTCTGGAGAAGGTACATGCCGCCTGCGAATATATTGAGGACGAGGAGTCCTTCTGTGGCAAGGTCGTAGAAAAGTTTTTGAAAAAGCACCGTCCGGACCGCATCATCATTGAGTATAACGGGATGTGGCCTACAAGCCATATTCCGGAAATGTACGACGGGATCGAGGACTTTTGCTTTGACAGAGTCGTTTATTTTCAGACGTTGGATGTCGTCAATGATGAAACTTTTAATATATATATGAAAAATATGCCATCCATGGCAGTAGACCAGTTCCGCGTGTCAGAGATGGTCATCGTGAACCGATGTACCGTGGAGAGGACAAAGAAAATGGCGATCCGGGGCAGTATCCGGGCGGTCAATCCAAGAGCGCAGATTGTTTACGAGTCGGAGGACGATGCGTTTTATGAGATGGAGGAGGAACTGCCATTCGATGTCAATGCGGATGTAATTGAGATCTCAGAGGACGATTTCGGAATGTGGTACGTGGATATGATGGATCACGAGTCAACATATAGCGGCAAGACATTGAAACTTACCGGCTTGATACAGAAGCCGCGTGCCCTGGAAGAGGGATTTGTCATATTCGGCAGATATGCCATGACTTGCTGTGCAGATGATGTGCAGCTGATAGGATTTCTGTGCAAGGCTGATGACTGGTCAGCTTATCAGAATAAGGATTATGTCACGATCACGGCCCGCCTGGAATTTAAGTTTCGCAAAGAATACGGGGAAGAGGGACCGGTATTTTATGCGGAGGAGGTCGTTCCGGCAGAGAAGCCAAAGGAGGAACTGGTATATTTTAACTAGAAAGTTTAATCAAAGATATTGTATATTGAATGGCAACAGTCTCGTGTGGAATGCAAAAAATTGCATGCGAAAAATTTCAGTTAAATATGTTGAATGTGGCAAAAAATTTTGTTACAATTAAGATATGTTTTGTACATTTTCTCTAATAGGACAGGCAGCAGAGAAGACGGACGATTTTAGACTGCTGTTGTCCGAACAGAAGGCTGGGAAAAGGCAGAGAACTAGAAAAATCAGAATGCTGTTTCGTGTGCTGTAGTCGCGCATAGAGGTGGCACCCATTATGGAAAGGAGACAGAACGTGGTGAAGTTAAGAAGCAGAAAAATCATGGCGGTAGTACTGTCTGCAGCGATGGTGCTGACAGGAGTATCCGGTTCCGGTATTACAGCAGACGCCGCCAAAAAGGCATCCGTTAAGCTGAATAAGAAAAGCGTGAAGGTGGATGTTGGCAAAAAGGTGACACTGAAAGTAAAGAAGTCCGGTGTCAAAAAGGTGAAGTCTGTAAAGTGGACCACCAGCAACAAAAAAGTGGCAAAGGTATCGTCAAAGGGTGTTGTTACAGGTGTGAAGAAGGGCACGGCGACGATCACGGCCAAAGTAAAGTATGTAGAGAAGTCAGGCAAAAATAAGACAAAGAACCTGAAGTGTAAGGTGACAGTGAACAAGAAGGCAGTTAAGCCGACAGCTTCTGCAGCAGTCAGCACAGCACCGGCAGTATCAGCAAGTGCAGGGGCAGTGTCAGCAGCGCCGGTAGTGCCATCAAGTCCGGCAGCGCCGATAGAATCGACAGAACCGTTACCGTCTGTTGAGCCGACACCGGAAGCGACGTTAGATCCGATGGCAAAGATGACAGCTGCTGAGTTCATGGAAGATATGAATCAGGGATGGAATCTGGGGAATACATTAGAGAGCTGTGGTTATGAAGGAGACATGGAAGAGGCAACAGCGATTACCTTCGAGACGCTTTGGGGCCAGCCTGAGACAACAAAGAAGATCATTGCGGGCGTAAAGGCGTGCGGTTTTGATACGATTCGTATTCCGGTAGCATGGTCTAATCTTATGACGCAGGATGAGAATGGTGATTATATTGTCAGCCCGAAATATCTGTCACGTGTTGCCAAGGTTGTAAACTGGAGTATCGACAGCGGACTGTATGTCGTATTGAACGAGCATTACGATGGCGGATGGTGGGGCATGTTTGGTTCACCTGATCAGAAGATCCGTGAGGAGGCCATGAAGAAGTATAAGGCAATCTGGACGCAGGTGGCAGATTACTTTAAGGATTATTCTTACTATCTGATTCTGGAGTCAGCAAATGAGGAACTGGGTAATTCTGTAGGCGGAGACAATAAGGCACTCAATACTGCAGTGGATGGCGTGGAAGGCGTTCTTACAGATGATGAGTGTTATCAGGTAACGACAGAAATCAATCAGGCGTTCGTAGACATTGTACGTGCCAGCGGCGGCAATAACAAATACAGACAGCTTCTGATTGCAGGTTATAATACAGATCTGGCCAAGACGCTGGACGACAGATATGTAATGCCGACAGATATCGAGGAAAATGGTAAGACGAAGCTCAGCATCTCAATCCATTATTACAATCCGGGCGGCTTCTGTATCGGAGAGGATAAGACGCAGGAGTGGTATATCGGTGAGTGGGGCAGCGAAGAGGATATCAAGACAATGCATGATGAGCTTGACTCTCTGTCCAAATTCACAGATCAGGGATATGGTGTTATCTTTGGCGAATATGGTCCGCAGGCTATGAGTAAGCCGGGTGCTCCTGCCTTTATCAAGGAACTTATGACATACAGTGAGGAGAAGAATTACGTGCCGATCCTCTGGAACAATTCCGTTTATAACCGCGACGAAGCAGCGATTGCTTACACCGATATTCAGCAGATCATGATTGATGTTACAGGGAAGCAGGATGTTCCGGTAGAAGAAGGAGCAGAGGCATCTAATACCCTGGCTGGTCAGGTTGTGAGTGAAGAAGAGGCAGATATTGAGGTAGTGGCTACCTGGGAAGGTATCTGGACCAGAACAAATAATAAGTCTCAGAATGTCAATAACCAGCCGGTACGCGGGGAAGATGAAGTCGGAGATTTCCGTACCGATCAATGCAGCGAAGGCTTGGAGGTTACATCCAATGCATTCTGGTGGCAACTCTTCCTGACATATAAGGACTGGGATAAGCTGACGCAGCCGGGCATCCGTATTACGATGACGACAGCGGAAGATGGCGCCGGTGAGGAAGCTTCTGTTGCGAATTTCGAGATGGGATATACGAAAGCGGTCGATGGCGGCGGCACGATGGGTGTGTTTGAACGTGCAGACTATGTAGAGAAGCCGATTTCATTGAGTAAGGTGAAACTCGGAATCAAGCCATATATCCAGTTATCATCTCCTTGTGATAAGGGAGCATCGATTAAAAAGATTGAGATTCTGGATATCAAACCAAAGAATTAATTGCATAAACAGACGACAGAGAAAGCTCTGGCCGGGAATAACCGGCCGGGGCTTTTTTGGATGTGGTATCTGCCGTGGGAAGGCTTCGTTTTACTAGACAGTTCTGGGAAATCGTAGTAGAATGCACCTAGGAAGAACTGCATAGCGGGGTTCGCATCAATTCCTGCAGTGCATACATAAAGGAATTGAAAGTTCCTTGTACATTAAACTGCCAGCAATCATAGGATTGATGGAAAGGAGGCTCGCAGAATGGGTACATCTATGAAGACGATTAGTATTGGAAACCAGAGTTTTGCTTCTCTGCGGGAGAGGGACTGCTTTTACATTGATAAAACAGACTTTATCCGGGAATGGTGGGAAGAGATGGACGATGTGACATTGATTACCCGTCCGCGCCGTTTCGGGAAGACGCTGAATATGGATATGGTTAAATGCTTTTTTTCGAATGCATATGAGGGCAGGAGTGACCTTTTTGAGGGGCTTTCAGTCTGGAGCTGGGAGAAGGGAAGACAGCTGCAGGGGACATACCCGGTGATCTTCCTGACGTTTGCGAGCATCAAGGAGGATACGTATGCCAAGACTTACCAGAAAATCTGTACGATATTGATGGAACTGTATTTGGAGTATGATTTTTTATTGGAGGGAGATTTGCTTGCAGAACAGGAGAAAGAGCAGTTTGCATCCGTGAAACCGGGAATGGATGAGGTGACTGCCAGCAGGGCTCTGCATAATCTCTGCAAATATTTGTCGCATTACCATGGAAAGAACGTCATCCTTCTGCTGGACGAATATGATACGCCGATGCAGGAAGCGTACGTAAACGGCTATTGGGACGAGATGGTACAGTTCACCCGCAGCATGTTTAATGCGACGTTTAAGACGAACCCATATCTGGAGAGGGGCATCATGACCGGCGTGACAAGGGTCAGCAAGGAGTCGATGTTTTCCGGGCTGAATAATCTGCAGGTCATTACAACGACATCCAACCGATATGCGACGGCTTTTGGTTTTACGGAGGAGGAGGTCTTTGATGCTCTGGACGCCTTTGGGATGGGGGAAGAGAAAGAGAGGACGAAGCAGTGGTATGACGGTTTTACCTTTGGGACACATACAGATATCTATAATCCGTGGTCGATCCTAAATCTGCTGAAGGAGAGGAAGTTTGATACCTATTGGGCGAATACCAGTTCCAACAGCCTGGTTGCCCTGCTGGTCCGTGAGGGAAGCCCGGAGGTAAAGAAGACAATGGAGTCGTTGCTGCAAGGGGAGACACTGAACACGAAAATCGATGAGCAGATTATTTTTGACCAGTTAGACTATGACGAAGATGCTATTTGGAGCCTGATGCTGGCCAGCGGCTACTTGAAGGTGATCCATAGTCAATTTCTGCTGGACGAGGGTGATACCCAATATGAACTGGCACTTACGAATCAGGAAGTGGTTTTCCTTTTTAAGAGGATGATCAGGAAATGGTTTAAGAATCCGTCAGCCAGATACAATGACTTTATCAAGGCGATGCTGTTGAATGATAAAAAAGCGATGAACCGCTATATGAATACAGTAGCATTGCAGACATTCAGCTACTTTGATACGGGGAACAGACCCTCCGGTCAGACGGAGCCGGAGCGTTTTTATCACGGTTTTGTGTTAGGGCTGATGGTAGAGTTGTCCGGGCGATACCGGATCACCTCGAACCGGGAGAGCGGCTTTGGCCGCTATGATGTAATGCTGGTGCCGGAATCCCCGGAGGATTCAGCGTATGTGCTGGAATTTAAGGTGTATGATCCGGAGGATGAGAAGGATTTGGAGGAGACGGTGCAGGCGGCATTAGACCAGATTGAGGAAAAGCAGTATGATGCAGGACTGATTGCAGAAGGGTATGATGCAGGGCAGATCCACCATTACGGATTTGCATTCCGTGGGAAGGAAGTGCTGATTCAGGGAGGATGATCTATGAAGACGATTAGTATTGGAAAGCAAAAATATGATTCCTTACGGGAGAATGATTACTTCTATATTGATAAGACAGGCTTTATCCGGGAATGGTGGGAAGCAGGGGATGATGTCACATTGATTACCCGCCCGCGCCGTTTCGGGAAGACGCTGAATATGGATATGGTCAAGTGCTTTTTTTCGAATGCATATGAGGGCAGGAGTGACCTTTTCAAGGGGCTTTCGGTTTGGGGCTGGGAGAAGGGAAGACAGCTGCAGGGGACATACCCGGTGATCTTCCTGACGTTTGCGAGCATCAAGGAGGATACGTATGCCAAGACTTACCAGAAAATCTGTACGATATTGATGGAACTGTATTTGGAGTATGATTTTTTATTGGAGGGAGATTTGCTTGCAGAACAGGAGAAAGAGCAGTTTGCATCCGTGAAACCGGGAATGGATGAGGTGACTGCCAGCAGGGCTCTGCATAATCTCTGCAAATATTTGTCGCATTACCATGGAAAGAACGTCATCCTTCTGCTGGACGAATATGATACGCCGATGCAGGAAGCGTACGTAAACGGCTATTGGGATGAGATGGTACAGTTCACCCGCAGCATGTTTAACGCGACGTTTAAGACGAACCCGTATCTGGAGAGAGGCATTATGACCGGGATTACCCGGGTCAGCAAGGAATCGATGTTTTCAGATCTGAATAACCTGAATGTGGTAACGATGACATCCGATGAATATGCCTCTTGCTTTGGCTTTACAGAGGAGGAAGTGTTTGCGGCGATGGACGAATTTGGACTGACAAACCGGGAGGAGGTCAGGCATTGGTATGACGGCTTTACAGTCGGAAGCCGGAGGGATATTTATAATCCGTGGTCGGTTCTCTGCTTTCTGGACAAGCGCCAGCTTAAGCCCTATTGGGCGAATACCAGCTCGAACAGTCTGGCTGGCCGCCTGGTCAGGACGGGAAACAGGAATATCAAGATGCAGTTTGAAGATTTATTGCAGGGTCATTCTATCCGCACGGTGGTTGATGATGAAATGGTATTTAACCAGCTGGATGACAGCGATGAGAGCGCTGTGTGGAGTCTGCTCTTTGCCAGTGGATATCTTAAGGTGGTGGAGATCGAGGGGGATCTCTATGAATTAGAGCTGACGAATTATGAGGTCTGCAAGATGTTTGAAACGATGATTCATGGATGGTTTCGAAAGAATTCGGCAGATTATAATGATTTTATCAAATCACTGTTAAATGCAGATGTGGAATCGATGAATGCTTATATGGAGCTGGTGGCGGAGTCGGTATTCAGCTCCTTCGATGGCGGCCGGAAGCCGTCTGCCCAGAGGACGCCGGAGCGCTTTTATCATGGGTTTGTGCTGGGGCTGCTGGTAGACTTGCGGGGAAGGTATGAGATATCGTCGAATCGGGAGAGCGGCTTTGGGCGCTATGATGTTTTGTTAAGACCACTGTATCCGAAGGACGACGGCATCATTTTGGAATTTAAGGTGTATAATCCCAAGAAGGAGAAAAATTTGGAGGAGACGGTGCAGGCGGCTTTAAGGCAGATTGAAGAGAAACAGTATGAACGAATGCTTTTGGAGGAAGGAATTGCGGCAGAGCATATTCAAAAATACGGATTTGCGTTCCGTGGGAAGGAAGTGCTGATCGGAAGCCAAAATTAATACAAAATATAGGGAAATATCCTGCGTCAAACACCTTATAGCTTATTTTATGATGTACTCGAAAGGCCAAATGGGACTTGCAAATGATAAAAATGCAAAAAAAAGAAAAATTTGTAGAATTTTTACTTGCAATCCTCTGTCATTGTGTTATAGTATATGAAGAAGGGAAGCACTGACACTTAGAGACATTTTGTTAATTCATGAAACATAATTCCATTTTTTTTGACACCTAGTGCTTCCCTTCGTTAAAGGATGTTGAATTGTTTAATGTAACTGCAGACCCGGGTATTATATATTTCGCAAGAGATATGTGATACCCGGGTTTGCAGTTATACGAAGGCAAAGTGAGGGCACAAGATGTCCGGTGGACATCTGTTTTGTGCGGACCGAAATGAAGTGAAGAAATTGTCTGTGCTTGTACAAGACTATTCGAGCGTAGTTTTCAAAAATAAAATTCAGAAAACTGCTATGATCAGAATAACTTCTTCCTATTATAAGATGTATTGATCCAACGAAAAGAAATTATACTGCATTGGCAAATAAGGTTATGTGCGGGATAATTCCTGCTTATCCGTCATATGTTCGTGATCCTTTGATTGCGCCGCGTATCCTGTTCGCCTTTGCAATACTCAAGAGTGCCTGAAAGCTCCATGTCGATTTTGACTTCGCGCCCTACGCCTTTGGGAATGTCTAAATGCCTTGCGGCTTCGATGGTGCGATA
>CAYYGS010000086.1:0-9075 GCA_964471335.1 uncultured Jutongia sp. | reverse complement strand
CACCTGTCAGCGTCTCAAGAGTACGGATATTTCTTCCTTCACGGCCAATAATCCTTCCCTTCATTTCATCGCCAGGCAATTCGACAACGGAAATCGTAGTCTCTGCAACGTGATCAGCTGCACAACGCTGAATCGCATTAACCACATAATCCTTCGCCTTTTTATCGGCTTCTTCCTTCGCCTTGCAATCCAATTCTTTAATCAGAACTGCTGTTTCATGCTTTACGTCTTCTTCAACAGATTTTAAAAGATATTCCTTTGCTTGTTCAGAGGTCAAACCAGAAATCTTCTCCAATTCACGCAAATGACTTGCCTTGGCATTTTGCAATTCCGCCTTCAACTTGTCAAGGTCTGCATCCTTCGCATTTAATTTTGCTTCTTTCTTCTCAAGCTGATCCGATTTCTTATCCAGAGCTTCCTCTTTCGATAACACACGTTTCTCATATCGCTGAATCTCTGCTCGTCTCTCTTTTGATTCACGCTCAATTTCATTCTTATTCTTGAGTGCCTCTTCCTTAGCTTCGAGCAGTGCTTCACGCTTCTTTGTCTCTGCAGTTTTCAAAGCTTCGTCAATGATTTGCCTTGCCTTGTCTTCGGCATTGCCTAATTTCTCTTGCTCTGCCTTGATATAATTCTCCACAGATACTTTTTTTGCAATCAGCGCAGTAACGATAATCACAACCAATAGACCAACAACAGCCAAAATAGCAGCTACTACTGGTGGCATCGAATAGGAGCACCTCCTTCTTAATTTTGTTGCATAAAATATACAACTATTTAATTTTATACTTTTTGTACGAATCTGTCAAGGAACATGCCACATCTTTATGCAAAATTCACCAATATTGCCCCGCCATGAAATCATCCGGCAATCTTACACCGAAAGAATACACCTATACAAATATCAACAAACAGGCTATCAATCCCCGTCTTTTCAAGGCTGGACGGGAAGACTGTCCAATCACTCTCCCATACACCGCATAATATCCTGCGTCCGAAATCCCTTTCGGTAAAGTTTGGCAGCAATCTTTTGCTTCTCCTCGTAGGTATTCACATTCTCCCCGCCCGTCAATTTTTTTAATTCTCTGCGCAGCGCCTCCGTATCATCCCGATCTACACTATCCAGCGCTGTCTCAATATATTCTTCCGGCACATGACGCTGATACAAATCCTGACGCAGCCTTCTTATGCTTCGCCTTTCATGATAAACCTCTACAAAATGCATAGCAAAACGCAGATCATCAAGATAATGGAAGGACTTTACATATTCTATTGCTTCCTCTACCGCTTCTTCTGAAAAACCCTTTGTTGTCAGCTTATCCCGCAATTGCCACTCCGTTCTGTCCATATGCTCCAGCAGCGACATTGCCTTCTTCTTCGCCTCCAACATTTCATCCGCCATAGAAATACCATTACCCTTCTTCTTGCGCACATCATGCGTTGCGCACATCGTCTGTTATTTTTTACTCTTAGATGCCACATCTGCCTTTTCCATAGAATCTGCAGCCTCCAGCGGCTTTTCCGCAGCCTCCTCCTCTGATGCAGGAGACGGAATATGAAGCGCTCTCACCTTTGCCTCGATCTCCTGCATGACATCCGGATGATCTCTGAAATACTGCTTTGCATTCTCTCTGCCCTGGCCGATCTTATCGCCCTGGTATGCATACCATGCACCGCTCTTATTTACAATATTATCCTCTGCCGCTAAGTCGAGAATGTCACCCTCACGGGAGATTCCCACTCCATACATCAGATCAACCTCCGCCTCACGAAACGGAGGGGCAACCTTATTTTTCACTACTTTAATGCGGACACGGTTGCCAACGGCTTCCCCATCTTTTTTGATCTGCTCGCCGCGGCGCACCTCCAAACGTATGGAGGAATAGAACTTCAATGCGCGTCCACCGGTAGTCGTCTCCGGATTACCAAACATAACACCAACCTTCTCACGCAGCTGATTGATAAAGATCACGCTGCAACTCGTCTTTCCGATGATGCCTGTCAGCTTTCGGAGAGCCTGTGACATAAGGCGGGCCTGAAGCCCCACATGGGAATCTCCCATCTCTCCCTCAATCTCTGCCTTCGGCACAAGAGCCGCAACCGAATCCACCACCACGATATCAATCGCACCGGAACGAACCATCGTCTCCGCAATCTCCAACGCCTGTTCTCCGTTATCCGGCTGGGATATGTACAAATTGTCAATATCAACACCGATCTTTTTAGCATACACCGGATCCAGAGCATGTTCTGCATCAATAAATCCGGCGATTCCTCCCAACTTCTGCACCTCTGCCACCGCATGGAGTGCCACCGTTGTCTTACCTCCTGACTCCGGGCCGTAGATCTCAACTACTCTGCCCTTCGGGATGCCTCCCACACCTAATGCCAGATCAAGCCCAAGGGAGCCCGTCGGAAATGTTTCCACATTCAGATGTGTGTTATCCCCCAACTTCATGATCGCACCCTTGCCATACGCTTTTTCGATCTGAGCGACAGCGGACTCTAATGCTCTTTGTTTATTTTCATCAACTTTGATTTCTTTTGCCATAATAAAGACCTCTCTTTCTACGAACAAATGTTCTTACATGATAATCATAAACCAATTTTCTTCCACTGTCAACACAAATATTTTAGTTGAATCATCGTAACATATTTTTTTCCTGTCCGCAATCTGTTTTTATTTCCCCTGATTTTTCGTAATATAGATCTGCGTATATTTTGTGACATAGTCGGATGTAATCAGATGATAATTACTCATATCCCTCAGAGATTTCGCAAACTGGTTGGCACTGATCGGCGCCGACAACAGCTCCTTCAGGACGCCCTCCATTTTCTCACGGTACTCATCCAGCGAAAAAACATTATTTTTACACAAGAGGCTATATCTGTATACCTCCTTGAAATATTCATCGAACCGCGGTGACATATTGACCGGATCGTCAACGAGCAGCGGTACCTTGGGCAGCACCTTCATAAGACCCGCCATAGACGTATTCGTAAAAGAAACGCCACTCGCAATCGTAAATAATGTTTTGACGTATCCCATCTCACCATCCTTGGAAACCTCCTGACATGTCGGAAGAAACGGCTTATATAATTTTGACATAAAATTGGAATATTGAAAGGGAGCATAATCCTCCTCCGGATTTGCAGGAATATCCTTTTCCAACAAAATTCCCTTAATATCTTCCAAAGGGATTTTTGCCTCCCTGGAGGAGTTGTCAATCAGCAATATATGCAAATTTGTATTTGTTCGCCAGAGGACAGCCGGTGTCTGTCTGGCATGCATTTCCGGATAGTCATCCACCATTGCAAATACATGTACCTGACGAACCTTGTGCTCTTTTAAAATCTGTTTCATTTTCCTCTCATTCATGGAGGCAAAAAAGCGGGCCTTCGCCTTCTCCCTGTCGCCGGCAGTCTCCTCCTCAGCCTCCTGCGATTCTTTTTTACGTTTGGAGGCATTCTTGTCCGACATAGCCTGTTTATCCTTTTGTTTTTTCTTCTTTTCCTTTTTTTCCAACTCTTTGAGAGATACTGACTGCGATGTGATAAATGCTGCTACACCGGCCGCAAGCGCTCCTGTCAAAAACACAGCAGAGCCTAGCACGGCCGCCAGTACTCCCATGAGCACCGTTGCCATTATCAGCACAAAAACAGACCACAAAAAAAGCTTTGCCTTCATGCTTCCGTGAAACATCGTATTAATTATCTTATTTATCATCAGCGCAAACGTCCTCCCTCATATTTTTCATAGGCGTTAATACAATGTAAAATTGATTCATACGACTCCTGAATCGTTCCTTCCTCCAGAGCCACATCTAATGACACTGCTATATTATGCAACAGGAAATCATTCAGATAAGGCTTCAGCCCCATAAAGATCTCTTTCCGCTCGCGGTAGCTTTCGGCATCCAGAAAAATCATAAATCCTCTGTTGCCGATCTCTTCCGCTGACATTACCCCATCCAATTTCCGTTCTGCTTGTCCTGACAGAAGAATCTTTTTTAATTCTGCATCCGACATCTGTTCATTCCCTATATTGGTATTATCAGCGGCTGCCGGCGTATTATCGATCTTTTCTTCCTCCGGCCATGACTCCCCCACATAATACGCCTTCTGGTTCTGATACATAATCTCCTGAAAGCAATATCTCTGCGTGGTATCAGGATACTTTTCCGCATCCACCTCACTCAAAAAACTCGCCAGAGGCGTTACCCACACGGAAAACGGTGCCGCCATTGCCTGATAGACAACTACTCTTTCTCCCGTATTACTCTGCATTGCAATATTTTTTATCTGATAAATATTTCCTCTGAAATGTCGGTAAAAACTACCTTCTGCCGGAATCTTTCTCTCCATCATTCCCTCCATCCCGAAACGCTGTCAGCGATTTGTGAAGTCAAAATCTCCGCAGGCTCGCTCACCCCACGTAAACAGCCTGCGCAAATCTAACTTTGCCTTCTCGCAAATAAAATCACTGTGAATCATAACTATTGTATGATATTCCACAAAAAAGCACAACATAAAATATAACATCGCGCCAAAGGAATGCAAAATCTCTGAGGATATTCCCTATGCCATTCTCTCGGCGCGATGTAGAATATTATGTATATTGTGTGTACAATCTTCCCCGGCCTGCTAATTATTTCTTATGACTCCTTATAATTTACAAGCTCATCCAACATTTTAGGAAGCATTTCATCCATATTTTCATCTGTAAACTGACAGGTTCCCACCGCTTTATGGCCGCCTCCGCCATACTTTAACATCAGGCTGCCCACATTTACATTCGAAGTTCTGTTCAGAACACTGTAGCCTACAGCGGCAGAGCATCCCTTTCCACCCTTGCCGTTAACAATCCAGCAGGAAATATTCTGCTCCGGATACATACTGTAGATCATAAAACGATTGCCGGAATAAATGGGATCGACTCCGCGAAGATCCGTAATAATAACATCCTTTTCAATACGCGTATGGGATCTCACCATTTCCTGGAATTTCTCGGACTGTTCATGATATACTTCAATCCTCTCCACCACATCCGGCAGTGCCAGGATCTCATCTGTCGTCATTGTCCGGCAGGCATCAATGAGTTCCTCCATCAATTGATAATTCGGAATACGGAAATTCCTCCAACGGCCGAGCCCTGTCCTCGGATCCATGATAAAACCAACTAATACCCAGCCCGTAGGATGAAGGATTTCATCTATCGTCAGATCAGCGGAATCCACCTTATCCACGGCCTCCATCATATCATCAAACTGCGGGAATTTTTCTCTTCCCCCGTAATACTCATAAATGATGCGTGCACAGGATGGCGTAACACGGCTTTCTCCCTTATACTTCCCCGCCAGCTGCTGCCTCTCATGCTCGCTGGAATGATGGTCAAACCATAATCCACAGCCCTCCACATATGGCACATTTGCCAGACAATCATCCTCCGTAATCTCAATCAGGCCATCCTGTAAATCCTTCGGATGCGCAAATTTCCAATGATCAATTATCCCCGCTTCCTTCAAAAGTGCCGCACATGCTAAACCATCAAAATCAGATCTTGTCACCAGTCTCATAATTACCCTCATTTCTACGCTGCTTTCTGTGTATCATGCAATGTTTGTGCAAGCAGCGCGCAAACACAAACACCGTCACCTGAGTATGATTCAGGTCATATAAAATTTACCGTCCGTAACCAAAATTTTGCTATTTAATTATACTATAAATTCACATGCAGAGCAATCATTTATTGCATCATTTCACTGAGTTTCATCAAAATAGCGCTCTCTAAGCGTTTTCTCTGAATTTTACAGGACAACTCATGCGATTTATGAATATCTCCATTATAAATGTAATTATTCGCATTACAGCCACCGCTGCAATAAAATTTCGCCCAGCAATCGCGGCAGGATGGCTTCGAATACACATGTGCCCCTGCAAATTCCTTTTTAATCTCCTCCGAAAAGGTACCATCCTCCAGATTTCCCATTTTGTATTCCTCATGTCCCACAAATTGATGACAGGGATAGATATCTCCATCCGGCGTGATGGACACATACTCATTGCCGCTGCCACATCCGCGCAGCCTCTTGATCACACAGGGCCCCTGATCCAGATCAATCATAAAATGAAAGAAATTCAGAAATCCCCCCTTTTTCTTAAGCTCTGTGATACGCTCTACCAGCCTGTCGTATTCGCTGTAAATGCGGTCCAGATCCTTCTCTGTAATGGCATATTCAACGCTCTCATCCTCCATCACCGGTTCCACAGAGATCTGGTCAAATCCCTGTTCATATATATGAAAGACATCCTCTGAAAAGTCCAGATTATATTTTGTATAAGTTCCCCTGACATAATATTCCTTATCTCCCCGACTCTCCACCAGACGCTTATAGCCATCCATGATTTTATCATAGCTGCCGCTTCCATCCACACGGACACGCATACGGTCATTGACTTCCTTTCTTCCATCCAAAGACAACACCACATTAGCCATTTCTCGATTGATAAAATCTATTTTGTCCTGCGTTAAAAGCATACCATTTGTTGTAATGGTGAACCGAAAATGCTTTCCGTATTCTTTTTCCTTCCCACGTGCATAAGCAACCGTTTCCCTCACCACATCAAAGTTCATCAGCGGCTCTCCACCAAAAAAATCAAGTTCCAGATTTTCCCGTCCTTCTGATTTTTGCAGGAGGAAATCAATGGCTGCCTTTGCTGTCTCCAATGGCATTAATTTACGCCCAGTCCCGAAATCTCCCGTCGAAGCAAAACAATATTTGCATCTCAGATTACAGTCATGCGAAATATGGAGACACATCGCTTTAATCGGCGATAACACAGCAGTCTGCGCATATTGTTCATAATTATCTTCCGAAAATAAAAGCTTCTCCCGATAAAGTTCCAGAATCTCCTCATAGCTTTCCCGCAGTTCCTTTTCGTCATATTTGGCTCCAAGCTCCGTTATCGCTCTCGCCGGACATTCTTCAGACAACGGCTCCTCCACATAATCGAGCAGCTCATATGCTGCATCATCCATAACATGAACTGCGCCGCTGTTCACGTCTAATACAATGCACATTTCCTGTGCCTTAAACTTATGTATCATATAAATCAAATCTCCAATTCTTTGTTAACATATTACCGCATTATATGCAATTTCCTATCATCTAAAAGCAGCAAATATTTTCCCATTGTATGTTACAAAATCGAATGGCCAGAGTAAGAATAGCTGCCGCAGTCAACTGCAGCAGCTATTCATGATAGCAAACCGACAAAAATTTGTCATCACCAGCCTGTCTTCAGTTTTCCTTTGACTCATCGGCTGCATTTGCACATTTCTGATTCCCTACCGTACAGGATGTCTTACATGCTGACTGACAAGATGCCTGACACTTTCCACAGCCGCCCTTTTTTGCAGATTCACTTAAGTTTGCCTTATTCACTGTCTGAATATGTTTCATAAAAATCCTCCATTCCATACCATTCCATATGTAATATTTTTCACGAGTTATTGTATCACATATAAAAAATATTTCAACTACTTTCCCTGATTTTCTCATGATTATAGGATTAAGATCTCAAAATCCCCTAAACTTTTTTAGGAAAAAACTGTTAACATATTTTCATTTCTGCTACGCATACTAGAACCAAGATAAGCAAGTAAAAAGCTTATCTGCCGACAAGGTATCAATCCGATCCTTTGGAATAAAACCAATCGGCATAACGAGAAAAGGAGGTATGAAATCATGTCAAAGAATCAGAGTTCAAGAATGGAAGTTCCACAGGCAAAGGAAGCCATGGATAAGTTCAAGATGGAGGTAGCAAGCGAGTTAGGCGTGCCTCTTAAGAACGGTGGTTATAACGGCGATCTGACATCTGCTCAGAACGGTTCTGTTGGTGGCGAAATGGTTCGTAAGATGATCAAGCGTCAGGAAGAAGAAATGGCTGGTAAATAATCCATTTCCATCTTTTTGGTAAGAACTGTGCCACGTCGGTTCTGCCGGCTGCACGGAACTATTTTGCTCTGCGAGACAGTTTCCTCGAGGAGCAAAAATGGGTTGAGATCCACAAAGATCTCAACCCATTTTATCGTCCAGATTCAAAATTACAGTTCTACGAATTTGCCCTCTGCCTTATCATTAATAATATAATAAGCACGGTTTTCATTTATGTTTACATAAACACGCAAATCCTTAATCGTGGAAACTCTATGTCCCTCTGCTTTAAACGCCTCCTCGATCTTTGAAATGATTTCACTGCATACAATCTGATTTTCTGAATACTCAAAATAAATTTCCTGTACTCTTTCCTTCTTCTTTTCTGTCTTAGCTGCTGCTTTTCTTCCCGGCTTTCTTCCCGGCTTCTTAGCAACCTTTTTTTCTGTCTCTACTGCCTTCTTAGCAGTCTCCTTTTTCTCTTCTGCCGGCGTAACTGTCTTCTTCTCTGCTACTGCAGCAACCGGTGCAGCCTTTGCAGTCGTTTCTTTACTAGTGGTAGTAGTTGTCTTTGATTTTACATCCGCCATGATACTTCTCCTTTTCTCCTTCAAAAACTAAGAAATTCTTAACTATGTTCACAAGAGAATTTTATAGCGTTTTTTTTTAAGTTTCAAGTCTTTTTTTGAATTTTGTTACTATTGTACAATTATTTTAATTCACAAAAAAAAAACTATATAAATTGCCATAAAATACCAGTAAAATAACAATCATTTTGATCGTAATTTTACCGGCATAATTTATTTCACTATTTCATTTTTGGTTTAAAAATCAACGAAGCAAGATAACCGAAAATTAATGCTCCGGAAACACCAACGGCACAGGCTGTAAATCCTCCCTTAAAAAGACCAATAAATCCCTCTTTAGCAATCGCTTCTTCATGAATTCTCCTGTATTCATCATCGAATTCGATTTGCTTCTTTGCCTCTGCAAGCCTCTTCCTTTCTTTGAGTGCTTCATTGTACTCGTTTTCTAACTGAACTTCATGGAGCATAAGTTGTGCATTTACAGCGCGAACTTCTGCTCTTTGTGAAAATTCAGCTTTCTTCGCCTCTGCAAGTTCCGCTTGTCGCTTTAA
>CAYYGS010000085.1:0-9087 GCA_964471335.1 uncultured Jutongia sp. | reverse complement strand
CGAATGCAAGTTGCGTCGTGGTATCAGGGGATTTTTCCGCTGTTTTTGCAATATCTGTCGCTGATGAGTTTTGGTATGCTGTGTGCCAATCTCTTTCCGATATCAACATTTGATATGGGACTGGTCATTGCGGGATATTCTTCCAAGGCGTATCTGAACATTGTGAAGGCAGATGGTATTATTAAAATGACTTTTTTGTTGGTTCTATTGCTGGATATGGTTCGCTATGCCGGCCTGCGTGTGATGCTGTGGATCCTTTGAGGAATTTGTTTTTTCAATGGTGGAATGGAGATAGAAAGGTTTGTGAGGATATGAGTTTATCGGTAAAGTTGGAGGCGTTTGACGGTCCTTTGGATCTGTTGCTGCATCTGATTGAGAAGAATAAGATTGATATTTTTGACATTCCGATTGTTGAGATTACAGAGCAGTATATGGAATATATGGCGCACATGGAAACCAGAGATATGGATGTGATGAGTGATTTTCTCCTGATGGCGGCTACGTTGTTAAAGATCAAGTCGAAGATGCTCCTTCCGGCGCCTGTCAATGAGGAGGGCGAGGAGGAAGACCCCAGGGCAGAACTTGTGGCACGCCTGTTGGAATATAAGATGTATAAATATGCGTCCTATGAATTGAAAGACCGGCAGATTGATGCCTCCCGGCACCTGTTTAAACCGGCTACTGTGCCGGATGAGGTGGCCAATTATCAGGAAGAGATCGATGTGGGGGAGCTTTTGTCTGATATTGATCTGTCCCAGCTGCAGGATATCTTTAAGGATATGATGAAGAAGCAGGTGGACAAGATCGACCCGATCCGCAGTAAATTTGGTAATATAGAGAAGGAAAAGGTCAGCCTGAGCGACAGGATGATATATATTGAAGAGTATGCCAGATACCATAAGAAATTTAATTTCCGTAAACTATTGGGAGAGCAGACTGGCAGGATTAATCTGATTGTGACATTTTTGGGGATATTGGAGCTGATGAAGATGGGAAAATTGGAGATTGCGCAGGAAAAGATATTTGATGATATTTGGATTACATATAGAAAGGACGAGAAAAATAAGGTTCTGCTGTGAGATTGTCCATGTGGAGGCAAAGGACTGTGTGGATTAATTTACACTGTCTGAATACGTTTGCAGGGAATTTGACATAGAGCGGCCAGAGGTTACAGGCGATGGAAAGGCGTGGTTATTAAAATGGAACAGGAAATGAAGATTGCTGATCTGGAGGCAATTATTGAGGCGATTTTATTTACGATGGGAGAGGCTGTGGAGCTGGAGCGGATTGCAGCAGCGACGGACCAGGATGAGGATACCTGTCGAAGAGTCATACGTAATATGATGGATCGATATGAGGGTGCGGAATCGGGAGTTCAGATTATTGAGCTGGATGGGGCATTTCAGATGTGTACAAAAGCCTCTGTCTATGAGTATCTTGTTAAAATTGCACATGTGCCAAAGAAGCATGTGCTGACGGATGTACTTCTGGAGACATTATCGATCATTGCTTATAAGCAGCCAATCACCAAGATTGAGATTGAGCATATTCGTGGTGTCAAAAGTGATCATGCTGTGAATAAACTGGTCGAATATAATCTGGTCTGCGAAGTGGGCAGGCTCGATGCGCCTGGCCGGCCGATTCTTTTTGCGACGACAGAGGAGTTTTTGCGTCATTTTGGCATTGAGTCACTGGAAGATCTTCCGGTGGTTAATCCGGAGCGGGTGGAGGATTTTAAGCTGGAGGCAGAAGAAGAGATACAGCTGGAGCTTGATATTTAATATCTGTTCCCATTATTTATGCGTTCTCCTGTTTTGGGGAGAATTCAAAATCGATAGAGGAGAATAGAAATGAAGGAGAAGCTGCGGTTTGAATGGCAGGAAAAGTATGATAGGGTATTAAGAGAATATCATACAAACCAGAGGCGTATCACATCGCTGGAAAAACGTCAGAACATGCTTGTGACGGATATTGTCTGGCAGGGTATTTTTGCCGCAGTCTGTATTATTGTGATTTTATTTATTGGAATGTTTCAGGAGGAAGTTGCATTTTATTTTGTGCCTCTTTATCGTATGGCGCTCATTGGCATAAAGCTGGCCGCGATTTTCTGGAATATGCGTCGGTTGATCCATCTTGTCATCCGGTATCTATATCATAAAAAAAAGACAGGTTCCATACAGTATCCGAAACCAGAGATTGCGCTGGGACGTTACAGCAATCACACCTCCGAGAACTATTACGAGGAGCGTGTGTGTATCGAATGGGTCTTGAAGAGATATTCGGAGGAGTTGATGCAGTTGAATCAACTGAAAAGGAGGATCGAGACATGCGGGGAGGAGCAATATGACGAACTTCTGTCGGAAATCAACCAAATTGTAATCTACGAAACGGTAGGGACTGCGAAGCGATATACACGATAAATTTTTTATATGCGAGAGTTGTGTGATATCTCCCCATGTATAAATAATATATGGGGAGATAATACTATTTATAAGGAGAAATCAATGCATTTGTTATCGAAAAAGGAGAGCATAAGCTATGTGTAAACTACTCAAAAAGGGTTTCTGTTCCTTATTAGGCGTTTTGATGGTAACTGGCCTGTTGACTGGTTGTGGAAATACGGTACAGGATGACGTGACGGAAGTACGTATTGTGCAGTACAAGCGGGAGGCAGTGGCCTTTTTTGATCAGCTGCAGACAGAGTTTAATGAGACACATGATAACATCAAATTGACGATTGAATCACCCAATGATGCGATGACAATTCTGAAAACAAGATTTGTCAGGGAGGATTATCCGGATATTATAGGAATCGGTGGAGATGTGAATTATTCCAATTTTGTGGATTCTAATATTTTGATGGACGTTTCAGACTATCAGGGAATGCAGACAATCAAAGCATCTTATATTGACATTTTGGAAGGCTTGGAATTTGTACCTACGGAAGGTACATATGGAGTGCCGTATGCAGCCAATGCTGCGGGTGTGCTTTATAATAAGGACATGTTTGAGGAGCATAACTGGGAAATTCCGACTACATGGACTGAAATTATGGCATTATGCGAGAAAATTCAGTCGGAAGGGATCCAGCCGCTATACTTTGGATTTCGTGATATATGGACATGTCTTGCTCCATGGAATGCATTGGCAGTCAGTTTGACAGATGCAGATATATGTGCAGAGGTAAATAGAGGAGAGGCTGTTTTCAAAGATGCATATAGTGGAGTGGCGGATAAAATACTGGAGATGATGAAGTATGGCGAATCAGGTCCCTTTGCATACAATTATAATGATGCCTGTATTGCTTTTGCGAATGGGGAAACTGCTATGTATACCATCGGTAGTTATGCCGTTCCCCAGATTCAGTCTGTAAATCCGGATATCAATATTGATTCTTTTGTTATGCCGGCTAATGACGATGCATCGAAAAATGTTTTGAATTCAGGAATTGACCTTCAGTTCTGTCTTACAAAGGAATGCAAAGATAAAAAAGCAGCATATGAAGTGTTAGATTTTCTGTTAGAGCATGACAATATGCAGGCATATCTGGATGATCAAAATGCGGTTCCGTGCAAGGAGGAAAACTTTAATCTGGCATCTATGCTTGACGGCGTTTCCACTTATATTGAGGAAGGAAAAATGGCAGATTTTCACGACCATCATTACCCATCTGAAATGGCTGTGGATGGCATGATTCAGACGTATTTGATGGAAGAGGACAAAGAAGCATTTCTGACAAAATTTGACAAGGATTGGCTTCGCTATAACCGGGATATCATTCGAAAAGTAGAAAAATACGAAGCGGGACAGGAAAAGGAATAGAGGGAAGTGAGAGATTATGGAGAAAGAGATAAAAAAAGAGACGAAAAAAGAAAGAAAACTGAGCCGCAGCCAAACGTATATGATGATTACCATTCCTATTGTAGCATTATTTTTCCTGTTTAATACTCTGCCGCTGATTCAGGGCGTCATATATAGTTTTACGAATTTCAAGGGATATGGAAATTATGACTGGGTTGGAATGCGAAATTATATAGATTTATTTACTGATGCAAGAGTGGGGGCTTCCTATTGGTTTACATTCCGTTTGGCTATTGTTGCAACAATTGTCACAAATGTACTTAGTTTGATGCTGGCGATCGGACTGAATGGAAAGATTAAATTTAAAAATGCATTACGAGGTTTGTATTTTGTGCCGAATGTGTTAGGTTCCCTGGTAGTTGGGTACATTTTCAGTTATATTTTCACATATCTTTTACCGGCTTTTGTAAAAATGCTGGGCGGTGAGGGAACGAGCATGCTGTCGAGCGTTTCATGGGCGTGGGTAGCCATTGTTATTGTTTGTGCGTGGCAGTCTATTGCAATGAATACAATTATTTACATCTCCGGCCTTCAGACGGTTCCGGAAGATGTATATGAGGCCGGTTTTCTTGATGGGGCAACGGGCTGGAAAAGATTCAAGCACCTAACATTTCCCCTGATTCTTCCATTCTTTAGTATTAATATGGTACTATGCATGAAAAACTTTTTGATGGTATTTGATCAGATCGTTGCAATGACAAGCGGCGGGCCGGCCCAGAGTACGGAATCTATTTCATTCCTGATTTACAACAATGGTATGTCAGGCGGTCAATTTGGCTTTCAGAGTGCCAATGCGGTGTTGTTCTTTGTTGTAATTGTTGTGATTGCAGTGCTGCAGTTGAGATTTACAAATAAAAGAGAGGAGCAATTATAATGGAAAAGGAAGATCAAAAAGCAGATGTTGTGAAAACAGAGAAGAGTGTGTTCCATCAGTGGAAGGTACAGCTTTTCCGAGGGGCTAACTGGCCGGTCACTGTGTTGTTGATCTTGGGTCTCAGTACCGTTTTGTTCCCATTGTATATGACGATGGTAATTGCTTTCAAACAGCCATCAGAGATGACAAATAGTATTTCGGGAATTCTCTCTTTGCCCCAAAACTGGAACCTGGCTAATTTTAAAGAAGCAATGGAGGTGACGGATTTCTGGCATTCTTTGGGAAATAGTTTACTGATTACTTTGACAACGGTGGCACTGGCAATTATTCTTCATTCCCTTCTGGGATATGTTCTTGGGCGTACCCAGGCAAAGAGGAAAGGGTATCGGTTGATTTATTATTATGTGGTGAGTGGTATGTTTGTTCCCTTTGCCATTTTAATGATGCCTTTGGTAAAGCAGACGGCCGCCTTGCATCTTGACAATATGTTTGGTGTCATTCTGCTCTATACGATATTTTATATGCCGATGAATGTCATGTTGTATTCCGGGTATTTGACGAATATCCCGATGGCATTGGAAGAGGCTGCTTATGTAGATGGTTCTGCTACATGGAGAACGTATTGGACGATCATATTTCCGGTTATGAAGCCGATGCATGCAACCGTTGCGATTTTAACTGCTCTCAGTACATGGAATGATGTCATGACGCCGCTGGTAATCATGTCGGGATCGAAAACGACATTACCCCTTGCGCAGTTATCGTTCCAGACACAATTTGGTGCAAATTATAATTTGGCATTTGCGTCTTATTTATTAGCATTGCTGCCGATTATTATATTCTACATTGTCTGCCAGAAACAAATCCTGAGCGGAGTGGTAAATGGTGCTGTAAAATAATAAAAATCACGGGAGTACAACTATGAGCATTCAATTTTATGATAAAAGAAAGACATTTTTCCTGACAACAAAAAATTCCAGTTATCAGATGAAAGTGGATGAGTATGGTTTTTTGCTGCATCTTTATTATGGAAAGAGAACCGGACAGAATGCAGACTATGTTCTGCAGTTTACAGATCGGGGATTTTCCGGCAATCCTTATGATACCGGCCGTGACAGAACATATTCTATGGATATCTTACCACAGGAATTCCCCTGCCGCGGAAATGGAGATTATAGGAATACCGCTCTCTTATTGGAAAATGCGGATGGGTCTACGGGCTGTGATCTGCGCTATGTTTCCCATCAGATAAAATCCGGGAAATATTCTCTTCCTGGACTGCCGGCAGTTTATGCAGATGCAGACGATGCAGATACGTTAGAGATTGTATTAAGGGACAGAGTATCTGATGTAGAGGTGATTTTACTGTATGGTGTCCTGCCGGAGTACGATATTGTTACGAGAAGTGCTTTGATTAAAAATAAAGGACAGGATAAAATTTTTGTTATGAAAGCGGCCTCTGCCTGCCTTGATTTCGTGACGGGAGATTTTGATGTCATCAGTTTTTATGGCAGACATGAGATGGAACGTAACTTTGAACGGACGCATGTGGGACATCATACATTTGCCATTGGAAGCCGCAGGGGGACTTCCAGTCATCAATATAATCCGATGATGATTTTAGCGGATACGGATGCTACAGAGGATGCGGGAAAATGCTATGCTATGTCGCTTTTATATAGTGGTGGCTTTGAAGGTTCCGTAGAAAAGGATCAGGTCAATCAGACTCGTATGCTTTTGGGTCTGCAGCCGGAACAATTCAGATATGCGGTAAAAAATGGGGAGACATTTGCAGTTCCGGAAGTTGTGATGTCGTACAGTAGTGAAGGTTTTAATCAGTTGTCCTATAATCTGCACCGCTGCATTCGGCGGCATGTGTGCAGGGAACCGTATGAGTCTGCTGTTCGTCCGATCTTAATTAACAGCTGGGAGGCATCCTATTTTAATATTGATGCAGATAAGCTTTGCCGATTGGCAGAGGAGGCATCAGAGCTAGGCATTGATATGCTTGTTATGGATGATGGGTGGTTTGGTAAACGGGATGACGATAACCAGGGTCTGGGTGACTGGTTTGTAAATGAAGAAAAAATTGGAATGCCTCTCGGTAAATTGATTGATAAGGTAAACGGCTTTGGAGTAAAATTTGGCATATGGTTTGAGCCGGAGGCAGTCAATGAGGATAGTGAATTGTACCGCAAGCATCCAGACTGGGTTCTGGCAGTTCCCGGACGGAATCCTGTCCGTGCCCGCAATGAACTGGTGCTGGATTTTTCAAGGAAAGAAGTGGTAGATGCCATTTATGGGCAGATGTGTGAGATTTTAGATCATAATCATATTGAGTATATTAAGTGGGATATGAATCGAAGTATTTGTGATGTATATTCCTATGCTGCAGATGAGCAGGGAAAGGTGCTATATGATTATGTTTTGGGACTATACGATTTCTTAGAGCGGTTACATAGGGATTATCCATATGTTCTGATTGAGGGGTGCAGCGGGGGCGGAGGACGTTTTGATGCGGGTATGCTTTATTATACACCACAGATTTGGTGCAGTGATAATACCGATGCGATTGACCGTTTACGCATTCAGTATGGAACATCGTTTGGCTATCCGATATCCGCAATAGGTTCTCATGTATCAGCTGCACCGAATCATCAGACGGGACGTAGTACGCCGCTGGATACGAGGGGGATCGTGGCGATGGCAGGAACTTTTGGCTACGAATTAGACCTGGCAGAGATTTCAGATGAGGAAAAGAATCAAATCAAGGAACAGGTAGCTTGTTACAGAAAAGTGATGCCATTGATTCAGGATGGAAGATATTATCGGTTGACAAATCCTTTTACTGATGAAGTCGCAGCATGGCAATATGTGTCAGAGGACAAAAAAGAAGTTTTGTTTCATGCGGTACAGATCGAAATACATGGAAATATGACACCGCTTTATGTTCCGTTGAAGGGATTAGAGGAAGGCGCTGTATATAAAGAGGAAACAACAGGTATGTCCTATCCGGCAGATGTTTTGATGGAAATTGGTTTGCCATTGCAGGGTGAACAAAAGGAATATCAGTCGTATCAGCTGATGTTTGTAAAGGAGTAGGTTGAAAAGAATGAAGTTCCACTAACGGAAATTTATCCTTGTTTAATATTGTGTTTATACATAATAAGATGTTATAATATGTAACATCTTATTATGATGTATACGGCATAACAAAAGAGAAAGCAAATAGGAGGTGTGGACAGGAAAGGGACTTTACAACAAAGAAAACACAGTGAAGAAAATATTTATGGAGGAAGAACGTATGGAGTACATATCAGAATTTGTAGGAAGCTTAATTTTTTTGCTTGGAGGTTATGCGTATATGTGCAATATCTCTTTGAAGAAAACTTTAGTCGGAACGCTTAACTATATTGAGTTAGCGGTTGCATGGAGCCTGGCTGTTGGTTTTGGACTGGCTGTTGCCGTCATATTGGGAGGGCCGGCATATTTAAATCCAGGAGTAGTATTTGGTAATTTGATTCTGGGAAGTTTACCGTTTCAGAAGGCGGTATTATATCTGTTAATGGAATTTTTAGCAGCCGGCGCGGCCGTTATCATTTGCACGATATTTTTCTGGGACTCATTTAAAGCGTCTAAAGATATGCCAAAAAGAGGAATTTTTTCTGCATATCCTGTGGAAAAGAACATGGTTTTAAACTTTGTCCAGGAGGTATTGGCAACTTTTATGTTTTTATTCTTGGTCCTGGGAACAATCAATGCATGTTCCGGGGATTCTGCTGCATTACAGATTGGCGTAGTGGGATTTGCAGCGGTGCTTATTCTGTCTTTGACACTGAACAGTACAGGATTTAGTATGAATGCCATGCGCTCTGTATTTAGCAGTATATGGTTTGCAATTATTCCGATCCCAAATAAAGATGGCGAAAAAGTTGACTGGAACTATCAGTTAATTGTTAATTTACTTGGCAGCAGTTTGGGTGGAATATTAGCAGTTGTAGTTGTTAGTCAACTGTTTTAATAGAGATATTATTATTTGAAATGACGGTTAAGGTTTTATTGGAATGTGCCGATGTAGTTATCAGTATGACAGTATTAGATTAATTTGTAATCGTTATATTAGCTACGGATAGCGTTTAAATTCAATGGATTGATTTTTCATTTATTGGATTTAAACGCTTTATTATTTTTTGGGAGAGGAATTTATTATGCGAACAAACAGAAACCAGTGTCTGGCCACCCTTTTAATCTTTTCGTTATTGACATCCTTGGTATCGCCATCTTATACGGATGCGTCGGAGATGGAAAATCCTGTATCTGCTGCGGTAAAGGAGCAATCTGCCCTGGAAAGC
>CAYYGS010000084.1:0-9201 GCA_964471335.1 uncultured Jutongia sp. | reverse complement strand
ATCTGCGCAAAAGAACCTTTTACAATGAATTATTCCGCAATGTGCAACGGTTGGATCAGAAGTATCTTGTATTGGAAATGATGGAGCAGCCGAGATTTTATGAGGGGGATCTCCTTATGCAGCTTCTCTATGATATTGACAAGTCAATGAATGAAAATGTCGCGAAGTATCGTACGCACAATCAGAATTTTAAGGAATATATTGAGATGTGGATACATGAGGTCAAGATTCCGATCGCCAGCCTGCGGCTGATGTGCCATAATCATCAGGATGTGTTGGAGTCAAAGTATGTCCGCCAGATCCGCCGTTTGGATGCGCTGACGACGCAAGTGCTGTATTATGTGCGTGCGGAAAATGCCAGCAAGGATTATCGGATCGCAGAGGTTTCACTGCAGGATATCGCGCGCAGTGTAGCAATGAATAACAAGGATGACCTGCTGGAAAATGAGATTTCATTTTCCGTTGAAAATATGGACAGAAAGGTCGTAACCGATGCGAAGTGGATGGAATTTATCTTAAACCAATTAGTCAATAACAGTATCAAATATAAAAGGACGGATGGTGAGACGTGTGCCATCAGGATCTGGGCGGAGGAGGAGTCTGGCATGACAGTGATCCATGTATGGGATAACGGCATTGGCATACCGGATCATGATCTGCCGCGTGTCTTTCAGAAATCCTTTACGGGTGAGAATGGAAGACACTTTGTAAAATCGACGGGAATGGGGCTGTACATTGTTTACAGTCTCTGCACAGAATTGGGTCATAGTATTACGATATATTCTGAAAGAGACAAATATACGGAATGCAAGATTGCGATTGCAGGGAATTCTCATATGCAGGAAATTTATGGGGAATGAAAGCTGTCAAATAGGCCATACTGAAACTAAAAAGATGTGCAGCTTACAGGCTGCCGCAGGAAATCTGGAGGAAATATGGATAAAGAAGTAATGTTTCAGCTGAGCTATGGTTTATATCTTTTGACGGCGCGGGAGGGAGACAGGAAAAACGGCTGTATTATTAATACAGCAATGCAGCAGACAAATGAGCCGAACCGCATTTCGGTAACGGTTAACAAAATGAATTATACACAGGAAATGATTGGAAGAACAGGTCTGTTTAATGTGTCAATATTAGATGAATCTGCAGAATTTGCGACATTTCGGCATTTTGGTTTTCAAAGTGGACGCGACGTGGATAAATTTGCCGGCTGGCCGGAGGATTTGTCGGAGAATAAGATTCCGTATCTGATAGAAGGATGCTGCGGTTTTTTATCGGCAAAAGTGTGCCAGACACTTGATTTGGGAAGCCATATGTTTTTCTTGGCAGATGTGACGGATGCACAGATACTTTCTCCGAAGAATCCGATGACATATGCGTATTACCATGCCCATGTTAAGCCAAAACCGAAGGCGGCGCAGGAGAAGCAGGAGGGAACTCGATGGATCTGCAGGATATGCGGCTATATTTATGACGAGGCAAAGGAGAAAATTCCGTTTGCCGATTTGCCGGAGGACTGGGTATGTCCGCTTTGTAAGCATGGGAAGGATGATTTTGAAATAATGAAGGGATAAGCAGGAATTATCTTGCAATGACTCATGAAAACAGGGTGCCCGAAAATTGGTGCGTTTATCCTGGAGGAGCTTGTATTTATGGTTGCATTTTGTGGCGAATCGCGGTATACTTTATATAAGTATACACGGAAAGGGGTTGATTTGTATGGCTATTTCAATGATTGCAGGATATGGTCAGGTTCAGAATATCTATGCGTTTCGGAATACACATTTCAATCAGGTTCAGAATGCGCCTGTGACGCCTGTTTCCAGAGCACGTGGTGTGGCACCGATCGCAGATGATGAGGACAGGACGGTATGGGTCGGCAGCCGGGCAACAAGGCAGGCGGGAGAGTTGGAAAGCGCCGCTGTGGAGAAGCAGACACAGAAGATACGGGAGTCTGTTGATTCCGGACAGGAGCTGCAATATGATATTTCCAATCCGTACGAGGCTGTCAGGATGTCAATTGATAGTATGCTGGTGACGGGAATGAATATTAATGTGATGGCATAGCTTATGAAATGGTGGAAGAGACTGATCTTATCGTTAATAAGCCTGGTTTGGGGCTTTATTTCTCTCGATTATTTATATTATGCATTCGGTCTGCTGACTTGCAGCAGACTGGATGCCAATGATTTTGATACGCCGCAGCAGATTATGACAGAGCTGGAAGGAGTCGCTCTGTTTCTGGTGTGGTTTCTTTTATTGGCTGCGTATACGAAATTCTTGCGTAAAATTTCTCCCAAAATAGATTATCTGGAAGAGGATAAAAAGAAGGGGACTACCAGGGTCAGACCGAAATTATTCGACGTGATTCTGCAGTATGCCTTTATTCTCAGTGGATTATTGGTTCGTTGGGGCTATTTGTGCCTGATATACTTTCCGGGCAAATCGTAACATTGGCGTAGTGCAGACCAAATGATTTATGTTTAGATTATCTTCTCGTTAAAATGGTTTTGATTCTCATCAATCAATCGCTTTGCATTCTATCCTGTCATATGATATAATTTTTACGAAATCATTTACTTAGAGCAAGGAATATATTGAAATTTATTGGCTTTTACAATAGATAGACCACACACCAATCAAGATGGGGGCATAGCGGATGGCATCAATTAAGGATATAGCGAGAATTTGCGGCGTGTCTGTTGCAACGGTCAGCAAAGCACTCAATGATAAGAAGGATATTGGTGAAGAGACAAAGCGCCATATCAAGGAAGTTGCAAAGGAAAACGGATATTTTCCGCAGTATTATGCGCGTGCAATACGGATGAACCGCAGCTTTAATCTGGGTGTGCTTTTTGTCGATGAATCCATGAGTGGTCTGACTCATGATTATTTTGCAAATATTCTTAACAGCTTTAAGGTAACAGCCGAGGGAAAAGGTTATGATATCACCTTTATCAACAGTAATAAAAATCATAAAAAGAGTAAGACATATCTGGAGCATTGCAGGTATCGCGGCCTGGATGGCGTAGTGATCGCCTGTATTGATTTTGCTAATCCGGAGGTACAGGAACTGGTAGAGAGCAATATTCCTCTGGTCAGTATAGATTTCCAATTCGACCGGCGGCTCTCTGTCCTGTCTGACAATAAGGCGGGCATGACGGATCTGACGGAGTATATTATCTCGATGGGACATAAAAAGATTGCATATATCACCGGAGAGCAGTCATCTGTCGTGAGCCAGACGCGGGAGGAGACCTTTCGGTCCGTGATGGCATCACACGACCTGCCGATTCCGGATGGCTATTTGCTGCACTCGGATTATCGAAATCTCCATGAGGCGAGTCAGTTTACCGAGAAGCTTCTGTTGATGAAGGAAAGGCCCACCTGTATCATTTATTCGGATGATTATTCTGCGGTAGGCGGGATCAATCAAATTAAATCGATGGGGTATCGGATTCCGGAGGATATTTCTGTGGCCGGTTATGATGATATTTTTATTGCAGGACAGCTGCAGCCAAGGCTGACGACGGTCCGCCAGGATACGGAGCAGATCGGCAGGAGGGCGGCAGAGAAGCTGATATCCCTGATTGAGAAGAAGAACGTGTCTGTCCGGCCTGTTATTGTGAAAACAAGCCTGGAAAAGGGCGAGTCGGTTAAGAGGATAGGGGATGGATGAAAGGAATGTGATGGATTCACAGATGGAATTTCAAGCGGCAGCTGGAATTATTTTGTGTGTAAACTGGAAGAAATTGCTTGACAAGCAATGATATGCGTTATATAATAATCAAATGTGACGTGTAAAATGCTTAAGCCAAAGCCCCGGTAACAGTATTTTACCTGTTATAGAATTCAGTAGATTCGATGAGAAGTGGAAATGATGATAGGAGGTACTGGGATGAAAAGTTATATGGCTAATCCATCCAAGATTGAAAGAAAATGGTATGTAGTGGATGCTACAGGACATACATTAGGCCGTCTCACATCAGAGATTGCTGCTATACTGAGAGGCAAGAATAAGCCTGTTTTTACACCTCATATTGACACAGGTGATTATGTAATCGTCGTGAATGCAGATAAGATTAAGGTTACAGGAAAGAAGCCGGAACAGAAGATTTATTATCGCCATTCTGATTATGTTGGCGGAATGAAAGAGACGACTCTTAAAGAGATGCTTGCAAAGAAGCCTGAGTATGTGATTGAACATGCGATCAAGGGAATGCTGCCAAAGGGACCACTTGGCCGCCAGATGATGACAAAGCTTCATGTGTATGCTGGTTCGGAGCACAAGCACGAAGCACAGAAACCGGAAGTTTTAGAAATCAGTGAGAGAGCATAATTGAGAGGAGGAAACGACAGTGGCTAATCAGTTTTATGGAACAGGCAGAAGAAAAAGCAGTGTTGCCAGAGTATATTTAGTACCGGGCAGCGGAAAGATTACGATTAATAAAAAGGATATGGATGAGTATTTCGGACTGGAGACATTGAAGATTATCGTTCGCCAGCCATTAGAGGCAACAAATACAACCGATAAATATGACGTGCGCGTGAATGTATGCGGCGGCGGTTTTACCGGTCAGGCAGGTGCGATTCGCCATGGCATCGCCAGAGCATTGCTGACGGTGGATGGGGAATATCGTCCGACATTAAAGAAGGCTGGTTTCCTGACACGTGATCCGCGTATGAAGGAGCGTAAGAAATACGGTCTCAAGAAAGCTCGTAGAGCACCGCAGTTCTCAAAGAGATAATGACATTTCTCTTAGAGGCAGGAATCAAGAGAATATACAAATTCATAAATATATGGAAAACCTACAGACAAATTTTGTTTGTAGGTTTTTCTATTGGATAGATTGTGGTATACTTGTATTGAGTTTAGATAGAATGAGGAAATATCAAAGGATGGAAAATCGTTGAATAGACTTAATCCATTAGTGTAACGGAGGTGTAATATGTTTCCAAAGGTGGTGCAAGTGATACCAATGCGGGATTATTCTGTATATGTATATTTTGAAGATGGGAAGATAGTACATTATGATATGTCGCAGATGATTGAAAAAGAGGCTTTTTGCTGTTTAAAAGAAGTTGAATTATTTATAGATAGATGCACTGTGATAAACGATACACTTGCATGGGATATCAGTGGAAATTGGGACAATACGACATGTCTTGATATTGATCCGGATACTTTATATTCATTACCATATGCAAAAGAGCATATTGCATAGTGTAAGGAATGTTTAGCGGAATGGGATATAATGCTATAAAAACATGTGGGGAAGTGACAGGTAACTAACAAATACAATGGAAATGTCAGAAAATAAGGATTAGAAACTATCAAAAAAATAATGATAAACAGAACAAGAAATTATATGAAACCCTTGAAAGTCAAGTATTTTCAAGGGTTTTCTTTATGTCTGTGTTTTCTGAAATTGTGGTAAAAGGTGCAGGATTTCGAAGTGTAGCACACATATCAATATGCAGCATGGGAATGATATGAGTTGTCAAAACTTAAAGAACGCGTTACAGGGGGCGATTTATCTCGCCCCTATATCTTTATTCATAACTTCTAATCAAGAAAAAATTTGACAAAGTATAAAATAAATGATACCATAACTAATGTTATATAACAAATATTATAATAAAGATTAATATCTATAGTGAGATTGGTTAATATCATTCAGTGGATATTATGAATACGAAAAACTATAGTTTAAATCCTATGTTAAGTATAGGGGTTTCGTTACATATTGTTTGCATATGGAAAATATAAATAGGAGAACGTGCTATGAAAAAGACAAGCAATTTAGTAGTTATTTCAATGATTCTTATGACAATTTCTTCGTTTACAAGCCTGTTTAAAATAGAGGTCGGAGGAGAAAAAATAGGGCTTGCATCTATATCATTGATTATTGGAATTGCGACATTTTTTGTGACAAGAAAAACAAACGATGATGTAAACGAAGGTTTAAATTTCAAAAGTATGTTCCAATTGTTAAAGGATAAAAAGATAATTGTTTTGGTATTAATGCCGACAATAATGAATGTAGTTTGCTTTTTGATTGCAAAAATATTTATACCGGAGTTTATTACACATCTTAAAGCAAGAACATCTTTTCTTTCATTTCAAACGATAGTTATATTGCTTGTTCAACTTTTTATTTTTGCATTAGGCGAAGAAATTGCATGGAGAGCCTTTTTCCAAAAACAATTTTCAAAGATGTTTCCGTATGTGCCATCACTTATTATTTCAGCGGCATTATTTTCGTTGTGTCATTTGAATTCCGGAAATATTGTTGTGGTAATATATGACCTTGTATTTGTTTTTATAAATGCTATATTTTATGGAATTGTATTCAGAAAAACAGACAATGCCTGCGTCAGCACAATCGCACATTTTACTGCAAATCTATTAGGGACTGTAGCCATAATGTTTTGTTGAGAACATTTATTTGAGGAGCAGGGTCCTGTGTGATTGCAGCACAGGAGGATAACGTAATTCTGAAAGGACGTATTAATTGGATATAGTGAACGTAAGGCAAAACGTATGTTTTGCCTTTTTCGTGTGAACAAGGTATGATATAATGATAAGCGGACCGAACAAGCTTGCTTGTGAGGGCGTAACAAGATCAGGAAGCGAAGCATTAACCTGAAGTGTATGTTGTACTTCAAATGTGAAGGAGGCCTATATGATTGTATCAAAGAAGAATCGTATCACCCAAAGAAGCCATATGTCAGGCGGTATGCGTAAAGAACCGATGCGGCCGTATCACAAAATTATTGTAACAGAATATAGAACTATGTTATGTCTTTTGCTTTGTATATGCTTATGTTTTTCTGCTGAATTACAATTTGCAGGGGCACAGGGAAAGGTGGCTGAAAATAGCGGATCAAATGCAGAAATGTCTTCCAGGATTGATGGAAAGTCGGATTCCGAACAGCCCGGTAGCCGCAGCTATCCTTTCTGCAGTGATCATAATCTGTATCTTAAGAATGGCAAAAAAATAGAACAAAGGGACTGGGAGGGAAACCTGCTCTCTTCTTACGAGATCGAGCACTTAAGGAATCTCTGGTGGGTTGACAATGGCTGGATTTATTATTCCGTGAAATCATCCTGGAAAACGAAGGAAGAATTATGGCGTGTTCCTTTTTCGTCGTTTGAGGGGACAGATCAGATTTTGTGGGACGGGAAAGAGATGCTCTTAAAGTATGGACGTATTAATGCTGTTTGCATTTGGAGTCATTATCTCGTATACAATGGAGATTCAACAGGTGATGATTATTCCATTGGAGATTCAACATATCGCCGATATGACCTGCAGCAGAAAACAAGCGTTGCATTATCTTATAAAGGGAAGAAAAAATTCACGTTTACAGAATTTATCTCAACACTGCAAAATGTTCCATTGGTGAAGGATGGGTTTGCGTTTATCGGAGATCCCCACTATGAAAAATACTTTTATTGTCTGGATATAGAAAATTGGAAGCTGCAAAGAATATCGGAACGAAAATTATCTGGTGATAATCTGGTGGCGACCGATAATGGATTTTTTTATGTTTCAAACAAGGATATCTGGAAATATGATCCGGTCACAAATCAATCCGTTCTTTTTGCAGATAAGAAGGCATTGAATAAAATCATACAGGACATCGATCCGTCCTCCTTGCACAAAAAGGTATATGCGGGAATTTATACTATGTATGGCGATCGGGATAAGGTGTATATTCAGATGTATACATCCTGGATAAAGAAAAAAGGCAAGACAAAAGCGGGGTCTGTAATAAAACAGGACCATCAGCGTATGGTGATCCTGAGCCTTCAACAGGATACCCCTTCTAAACTCTGTTATGAAAAGGGTCTGTCGGAATGCCTGAAAGAAAAAAGCAAACACCAGTACCTGCCACAGTGGGACTTTTTCGCAGAATCAGGGGAAGTGTTCACCATTGTGGACGGCAAATGTAATCTGATATTGTATGGTGACAGAAAGAAGAATAAGAAGAAGCCGGAGTGGAAGGATGGTTATTATTCACTGGAAACAGGGGAGTTTCGGTACATAACAAAGAGTGACCGTGAATACTACTATCCCGACTATATTGGCGCCAATCAGGAGCATGAGTGTGCGATGGGATATGAGTAAAAAATATGCCTCAGGAAATAACTTTGCAACAACTTTGTTTTATGATGATTCTGGATTAGAGATAATCTGATCGCAGTGTGATTTTCTACAAGGGGATATGCAAAGAAAGTGAGGATGATTGTATGAGATTTATGAAGAATCACAGAGCATTAATGATGGCAGGAGGGCTGGCACTGACCTTTTGCTGTGGCTGTGCAGCTGGAACGGCAGGCTTGCAGAATCTGATTGAGTATGGGGTTGCATCGGCAGCAGATCAGACCGGCACAGAGAAAAAGGGGGAAGTAGAGCAAAAAGATATCATGAAGGAGGTTGGGCAAAAGGATTCCAAGGTGGAGGTCGAGCAAAAGGATGTGGTAGAGATTGACGAGGATAAACAAGCCAGGATCTCTTTGCAGGAGGCAGATTACTATCTGGAGGAAATGGCGGATGCCCCTCTGCTGGAGGAGAATGCTGACCCGAAGAAGGCAGGCTATGCGGACTGTTCGTTGGAGACTTCGGTCAATGATATTAATGCGACGAACTGTGCCGGGAATATCATCCGGGAATTGTGCCAGAAGGACGGTGTGGATGTCAACAAGGCAAAAGTGAAGGATTTGACGAAGGAACAGATTGCACAAATTGATCTGGAAACCTTTCGGCAGTCTGAACACGGGAAATAGAAACAAGGGGTATAAAATGTCAAAGATCTTGATTGTGGAGGATGATACTGTGATAAATGAACTGATGGGCAGATGCCTGTCGGTGAATGGACATGAATGTCTCTCTGCCTGTTCCGGCAGGGAGACTCTTGCTATCCTGAAGGATATTTCCCCGGATTTGATTTTACTTGATATTAATCTGCCGGATTGCAATGGCTTTTCGCTAATGAAGCAGCTGAGGGAGATCCCGGTGATCTATGTTACCGCCAGAGGGGAAATTTCTGACAGGGTAAAAGGGCTGGACGGCGGAGCAGAGGATTATATTGTAAAGCCCTTTGATGTGCAGGAATTGATTGCCAGGGTGAATGTGGTGCTTCGGCGTTACCAGAAGGAGGATGATTGTTTTCGCCTGGGGACAGAGACAGTAG
>CAYYGS010000083.1:0-9425 GCA_964471335.1 uncultured Jutongia sp. | reverse complement strand
GCCGCCCGGATGCTTCTCACCGGCGAAGAAGTCTCTTCTATCTCGCTGATGACGCCAAAGGGAATCCCTCTCACGCTGGAGGTACTTGACCCAAAAATGGGACAGGCGACGGCCAGCTGTGCGATCCGCAAAGATGCGGGAGACGATGCAGACCAAACAGACGGCATGCTGATCTATGCTGAAGTCTCCTACCGTAAAGCAGACATTACGATCGACGGAGGCATCGGCATCGGACGCATCACAAAACCCGGTCTTGAACAGCCAGTCGGTGCGGCCGCCATCAATCAGACACCGCGCCAGATGATCCGCGATGCTCTTCTGGAGGAGCAGGCCGATACGGAATATGAAGGTGGATTTCATGTATTGATTTTCGCCCCAAAAGGAGCAGAGATCGCCATGAAGACACTTGGCCCGAGTCTCGGAATCGAAGGGGGAATCTCCATTCTCGGTACCAGCGGCATCGTAGAACCGATGAGTGAGAAGGCAATCATTGACACGATCCAAATTGAAATCCGCCAGAAAATGGCACAAGGCGAAGATATTCTTTTTCTCTCCCCGGGCAATTACGGACAGACCTTTGCCTGTGAGACATGGGGGCTTGATCTGGCATCCGTCGTCAAATGCAGCAATTTTATCGGGGACGCCTTAGATATGGCTGTCGATACCGGATTTCACCGCCTGCTTCTCATCGGCCATATCGGTAAACTGGTGAAGCTTGGTGCGGGCATTATGAATACCCATTCCAGAATGGCAGATGCCCGCATGGAAACTCTCTGTGCCTGTGCTCTGCTCGCCGGAGCCAATGCAGACACTGCACGCTCCCTCCTGGCCTGCACCACGACAGACAGCGCAATCGAGCTGTTACAGATACAAGGACTTCTGTCACAAAGCATGGACATATTATTAAGAAAAATCATAGATCATATGAGCCGCCGCACAGGGGATAAGATACAGATTGAGATCGTTTTATTTTCTAACGTGTACGGCATTCTCGCCGCCTCACCGCAGGCAGAAAAATGGATCAGCACATACACACAGCACGAAAGGGACAAAGAAACTCTATGAATACAATCTATATAATCGGAATCGGCCCGGGAGACTATGATACGATGACCATACGGGCGTCCAAAACACTATCAGAATGTGATACCATCATCGGCTACCATGTCTATATTGATTTGGTGCGCCCGCACTTTCCTGACAAAGAATATCTCTCCACACCGATGACAAAGGAAACGGAACGCTGTCGTCTCTGCTTTGAAGAGGCCTCCCACGGAAAAAAAGTCGCAATGATCTGCAGCGGTGATGCCGGAATCTACGGAATGGCCGGACTGATGCAGACGATTTCACAGGAGTATCCTGACGTCTCTTGCGAGGTAATTTCCGGAGTCACCGCCGCCACGGCTGGAGCCGCCATTCTGGGAGCTCCGCTGATACAAGATTTCGCCATCATCAGCCTGAGTAACCTGCTGACCCCGTGGGAAACCATAGAAAAAAGACTTCTGGCAGCGGCCGGAGCCGATATGGTGATCTGTCTTTACAATCCCTCCAGCCGGAAACGAAAAGATTTCCTGGCCAAGGCATGCGACCTGATCCTGACCTGCGCCTCTCCGGATACGCCTTGCGGCGTTGTGGAGCAGATCGGACGTGATGGTCAGCAGAACACCATATACACCCTCAAACAGCTGCGAGAAGTCTCTGTCAATATGTTTACAACAGTATTTATCGGTAATTCCCAGACACGTGTGATTGACGGAAAACTGGTTACACCGCGCGGATATCAGATTGAGCAGGGGATACAATAGCTATCACTCTGCCTTTGCAAGCTCCTCTCTCCATTTTATATGATTTACACTCTCCGCAAAATCTGTGATATGAAGAAAGGAATGATGCCCCTTGAAAAAAAACATATCAATACACACATTATCAATCTGCGGTTTGTCACCTGCCGCAACAGGATTTTTAAATTTCTGATGATCTTTTCTGGCAAATTGGATATACAGCTTATTCTTAGAATTAATTAATACAGTATCTCCCGGAGCTAAAACCTTATATTCCTCTGATTCTTTCATCTTATATGAAATCTCATCTAATCCCAAGGAAGAATTGGTATCTCCAATTTCCTGACCCACAAAAAACGAAAGCATATTTTTGCCTGTATATTTCTTTCCCCACTTAATTACCTTGTCCTCCTGAGAGGTAATAACCACCTCAATCGCATCTATTTTCTTCTGTTCCGGAACGATCAACTCCGTCTTGCAGCTTCCCCAGAAATTTTCTGCCGATACCGTTCTGTTTTCTGCCTCTTCTCCATATATCCTTTTCCCTTTAAGCTCTACATAAGATCTGATCTTGTAGGAATATGGACTCCCATTCTGCACAGTATTATCCTCGTAAATATACAAGTTATTCTTTGTCTTCTTCGCCGCCTCTATCGTGTCCAAAAGCTCCATATCTTCTTCCGGCAAGCCTCTGTATATTTCAAAGCCCGTCGGTGCAAAACAATAATCCGGAACCGTAAATGCAAGCTTTACAAACTCCTGCTGCCCCTTTTCAAGATCCACATACCAATCACTATCATCCCAAATAATATCCGGAGCACTGCAGTCAATATAACATGCATTATCAATTCCGGGCTTCAGCAGATAATACTCCTTGCCATCCACATTCTGATAGACATTCACCTCATACCGATAATTCTTTCCAACAGAAATTTTATGCTGATAACTTGTTTTCTCGCCCGCAGGTATTGTCTTTTCCTCTACTTCCTCCCAATCCCCTTTTTTCTGCACGGAACATGTAATCACATATTTGCTTGCATTTTCTACCGTCTTCCATTTCACCGTAGCCGTCATCCGTTTTAAATTCAGCTTGGTGCGAAAATTAAGCGCAAATGTTTTCGGGGTCACCGGTCCATTGGAACCACTGTTATTGTCATCACTGCTGTCATTTGCATCCGCCGTATTTTCTATTCCGGCCTCCATCGTACTCTCTGTATCCTGACGGTTTCCTTCTGGCACAGAATTATCCTTCCCTGCCGTACAACCGGTCAATACAAAAAATGAAAGTGTACACAACAAAATACCAAAAGCCCTCTTTTGCTTCCTTTGTCCAAAAATTCTCATTGATTTTTCCTCCTTATTAATAAAAGCCGGGGTACGTCTCATAAACCGCATAACTTCCCACTGCATACGCCGTATTGATCACCACTCCTACCACATCCTTTGATTTCCCATAGTAGACATCGACATACTTCCATTCACCCGATTCCATCAGTTTTTTTGTATTTTTCCCATGTAACTCTTTGACCGCCTTTCGGTAACTCGAAGCAAATTCTGAAACATCCTGGCACGACCCATTTAAAATAAGCGTCTCGACTTCCTTCCGATATTTTTTCGGCAGAATCTCCTTCTGAGAAAGTTCTCTCTCCTGCTCCAGATCTAAATTAATTGTATATGCCCCTCTCCACGGATGCGGCGCTCCCTCTGCATATCCCTCAATTTCTCCTAAAATGCTGATTTCGTCCTTTCCCGCATATTTCACCGTCAAATAGTAACCCCACAGATCAAAGGGCATATCCTTCATTCTGCAATAGTTTTTCAATTCTTTTTTAATTCTTTTCTGTATCATCTGATTCAGTTTCTCCTGCTTTACCTGATCCTCCATCTGTATGATTTTCGGCACCTGTACAGAATAACCTAAGATCTTCTTTTTCACCTTCTTTACAGCAGTTCCCGTGGAAAATTTACTATAAGAATCTTTCAGAAGCTCCGTCAATTCCTCCTGTGTGTACTTTGATATCTTCCTGTCAAAGGAAAACCATGATATATCAACAGAACTTTTTGCACAACCGGAAAACCAGCTGTCGGCAATCTCCTCCTCATCATATTCCAGCTTGGAAAGTTTTTTTTCCTTTCCCTTTTTTGTCATCTTATAATATTTCGTCCGAAATTTTCCATTTTTTAGTGCTTCCCGCTCCCGAACTGCCAAAAGCTCCGACTCAATCGATCCTTCGCGCAAAGTGAGGAAGGTAACGGTATCGACAAATCCGGTAGCTGCCCCTGCCGTAGCAAAATCTCCCGTAATGTAATGATATTCCCCTGTAGATTCATCATAATATACTGTGTCCATATTAGAAACAATATCATCCTGTGAATATTCTTCGTCGGATATGGAAAGTTGTTCCAGATCGTCCCCCGCTTCGTTCACCTGAAAATATTCTGATGTGGTAAAACGTCCCGATCCCTGATCGGCAGAAGATTCTATAATCTCCAGTCTCCCATTTTGATCAAGGTCTGTGACGGCGTAGCTGCAGTATGGTTCGCCATCGTCCGAATCGGAATCCATTTTTGTCCACTTCTTCACCTGACTGGCAATCAACGCAATCTGCGCAGATTCTTCCACTTCTGATTTCATGCCCTCCTGTCCGTTTGCAGGCTTGTCCGGCTCTGCCGTCTCCTGAATATCAGCCGTCTCCTCCTGTCCATTCTTCTCCTCCGCAACGGCAGCCGCAGAAGCACTCACATCTGCCTCTGCGGGGCTGTTATTCTGCTCATTCTTCTTGACCCCGCAGCTGCAAAGACTGACCGTCACCGCCAGGGCTGTAAATAACGCGATCCCTTTTCTCATCGTAACCTCCATTTCTGAGCAATCCATTGTATTCATGAACTTTCTCGGGAAAGCCAAAAATACACTTACGAATGTATCCTGTTTTTAATACGCAGACATGCTTCTGTATGCATAATCCAATGCCTTGAAAATGGCATTTGGATCAGCCCACGAATATCTTTATTACACCAATAATCAATCAACCAAATTGCATTTTCATCTGTACTTACAACATTCATCGATTTCAGATATTCTTTCTTTTCCTCTGATATTTTCTGCTTCAATTTTTCATAAGATAAGCTTTTGATTATCTTCTCGGTATTTTCTTTTACATCAAAAATATATGAATAAAGTTCCTGCAAATTAAGCTGCTTTGAAAAGTCTGCAATCTGCTGTTTTACAAGTTCATTTCCTGTTGTGATGATAGGAGAATTGATGCGTTCCTGATAATTTCCAGTAGAAAAAACCTGTTCCCCTTCGCTTATCAATATATTTGCAACAATATCTTCTATACGAAAAATGTGCCAGATTGAATAAGCAATCGTTTTACTATGGTAACCATCTGCATTTATAGATGGGATTGCATCAAATTCCTCTCGATTTAATTCATGATTAAAAGATGTTAAGGTTTGCATTAACTGATTTCGTAAATAAAATAAAGTAGCAATGCCCAGTTCATAAGTATCTTTCTTTTTTATTTGTGCCTGCATCGTTTTACTCAGTTCAGACCATTCCCTATTCATAATCACCTCAAAAATCAATCATCCATCGCACCATCATCCCAGCTCCAATACATCAACCGATACTCTGCTTCCCGTTCATCCAGCTCGCGCCACGTTCCGGTTCCCATATGATAAGCCGCTATATGATAATCATCATCCGAATAATGTACATACAGCTCATCATTGTACAAAGTCAGAATACCTCCCGCAGAATATTCTTCAAAATAATCGTACTCTCCCCAATCTGTGTTTCGCTCCGCCCTGTCATACCACCATTCCGAGATCTCCTTCTCATAAGTTACATCCTTAATATTATCCCACGGGCAGCTGAGAATAAGGGATCGTTTTACCTTCGTTTTCCCTTTCTCCCCCCACTTTTTCATAGTCCCTTTCCTGAACCATGACATATGTATCAGCATATAAATCCTGTCACCATACGAAAACGACGCGTCCTCATCCAACCTCCAACGTTTCTTTTTACAGTCCTCCTCCCACAGGCCTTCCTTCTCCAGCACAGCAGAGATCTCCTCTCCTGTTACTACGGTTTTTGTATCGCTTTCCGCGTTAAAACATACTATTTTCGTTTCATCATTACGGGCTTCCGTATCTGCATTTAAACAGATGAGATCTCCCCTTGTACCTATCACTTCCGGCAGATTATCCTCGTCTTCATATGTATACACTTTTCGGGCTTCCCATTTCTCAATATCGATCTGATACAGCACCTCTTCATCTTCCTTATAGCTGTAGCTGTCCATATACATCTTGCCGTCATAAACAGCCGGAAGCAGCCACCAATTATCCTGAAAAGAAACATTACCAAATTCCTTCTCCGGCCCAAGAGGAAGCGTTTCCCCTGTATTGAGATTATAACGGTACACCGTATCGGTGACATAGATCAGATACGGCTCAAAAAGAGCTACATTGTACGGATCCGGATCTTCTACGATTTTTTCCCTTTCCTTCCAAAGGACCTCCTCCCCGTTATCCGTCTGCCGGATCTGAGAAACACATAGCGTATCTCCCTTCATATAACAAATATGCTGGTCACTGACCATGAGATTGTCATCTTCCCATTCTCCTAAAGGGAATCTATTGATCGTCTTCCCATCCAGATCTGACTGAAGCAGATTCTCTCCACCATGTTGAACCCTGTAAATATAATTCTGAGAGATATACGGCAATGTAGGCTGCTTCGTATATTTCCCAGTCTCACCAGATTCTCCCTCCTGTGTATCCCCCGTCTCTTCAATATTATTCTCTGACGAACTGACGGTATCCCCACCATCCGTCGTTCCATGGTTTCTCCCACAGCCGGATACATTCCACATCACTGCAACGGCCATCACAATAAGCAAAATTTTTTTCTTCATTTCAGCCTAGCCTTCCTGCCGCTTTCTGCGGCTTACGTAACTCCAATCTTATATACCTCCTGATTACCATTTTCCATAAAAAAGGCAAAACCAGCGTTTTGCCTTTTTGCATACCACTACGTTACGAGCATTTTTCTATTAGATAAATACATAGGACTCAAAACCCAAATCAATGAGCCAAGAGTCCTTCTTAATATAGCTTTACACTCTCTGTAACAGCTCTCTCTGGATACTTTCTACATCTTCAAGAGTTAAAGATGGAACACACTGAACAATTTCCTCATTCGACAATTTACCCATCTTTAACATTTTAACTGCTGTTTCCTTTGCTGCCTCATATTTCTCATTCCTAATATAGTCCAACAAGATTTCTTCTTCATCATACATTGCTAACATAATGGCCTCAACCTCCTTTTCTCGCTCTGATAAATACTCCGTTAATATATTTTTATCCTTGCAGACGCGAATGGTTTCCAAAACTGTCGTCCGGGTTTTTCCATATTTTTTTCTCTGCTCATCATAAACCTTAGCAAAAGTTACATATTGGCTAATGATATCATCCTTATCACTACCATAGAGAACTCTGACACGCACATCCAAAAAGCTCTCCTCTCCATCAAAATATTCTTTTGAAAGATACATATATTCTGGATGTTCCTCTCGTTCTCCCGTGAATATAACATACAATTCCGGTTTAGGAAATGTAACTTTCTTGCTTTTATAAATATTCTGATTTGTTTTTCTGAAATAATCCTGATAAGTAGTCATCAGGTACATCAAACTACGGAGAATAATGTTTTCTGTCCAAGTCGCCTGAGCCTCAACAAGAATAAGCAAGCGTTTCCCACGCCGGAAACCAAGATCGTTATAAATACCATCTGTCATTATATTATGTATTGTAATATCTGACAGTTCGTCCTCGGTTACTTCTGTATCCTCTGGATGCAAGGTTTTATATAACTGAATCAGGTATTTCTTATCCTGAAATAAATCTGTAAAAACACTATCTTTAATGGTATGTTTTGCAGCTTCTTCCTCTCTTATTCTACTTTCCACTGCATTTACTTCATTTCTTCTTTCATTTTTCAACTTTGTCACCTCATATCCAGAGTTAAAACCGTTTATGGTTCCGTCCTCTCTTCTAATTATACAAAAAGTTTTCAGATACTTCAATCACTATTTCCTTTACGGGTAAATTATTATTTACACCACTCATCTGTCATTTACAAAACTCTTTCGATAAGTATACTTTTCCCATTAGTATATACAATTCTATCTTCTTCATCTAAATTTCTATTTACATCCATAACATAATTTCTCCATATAGATCATAAATAGCATGACACAAAACCGCAATATATAAACTATTGGACTTCCGTTTTGAGAACTCCATAACAACACCAAATATTACAGTAGTTATAAAGAACATGATCAATTCAGAAATCGATACTCCACGGATACCTGTGCCATCTACAAAGAGCATAACATAATGTGATGCGCTAAATAAAATATTAGGCAATATCCATTCCATTATTTTAGGCAGTTTATTTCTCTGCAAGACAGGAATAAATCCCCTGTATAAAAATTCTTCTGTAAATGAAACAAACAACAGATAAAACACAAAATCATACGATATTATTATCAAATTTTTACTAATATCTAATCCATAGAAAAATAAGCCTATGTATACAAAGATTAATAGCAAAAGAATTATTTTCCATCTTTTTTTATCCGGCAAATTTAAGCACAGCTTTTTTATTTCTATTTTCTTGAGGCTGACAATCAACAATATCCAGACAGGTAAATTTACTATGATATGTTGTATTAGAATACCGGGAATATTTTCTGATAAATCATCTAAGGAAATCAAACTGTTATTTACAAACAAAATTCTGCAATAAAGAAATGACCATATTATAACAATAATGGGTGTCAAAATGCTTACTAAAAACTCATACCTCTTTTTCAAGAAAATCTCCTCCTCCATCTGGTGTTTTGCCTTTGCATACCACTTCATTGACTCCCCATCGGTCGTATTCCAGAGACTCCCCCCCTTATTTTACCATTCCAGTCACAGACATACCCCTCCCCATTCGCGCACATAAAATCATAATAATCACATGACATTCCATTCATCTCACTCAGCAGAGACATTATCGTACCCCCATGCACCACAAGGATCACACGGAACGTTTGCGCCGCCCCGTCAAATGATCTTCCATCTCTCTGACACAACGTCAGGAGCTCACGCATCCCCTCCACATTGCGCTGCACAAATGCTTCTCTGCTTTCACCTTCTGGGAATGGAAGTCTCCCGCCGCTGTCAATCCACTGCTGATAGCGGGCATCTCCATCCAATTCCCGATAATTTTTCCCTTCAAAACAACCGAAATCAATTTCTCGAAAGGAGGGAATCACGATCGGCACACAATCAGGATACAAAAGTCCTGCTGTCTCAATACACCGCTTCATTGGAGAAACTGCCAGAATATCACCGGGACGCAGTTTGGGATAAAATCCCTCCTCCATCTGCTGCCGCAGTTCCTGCATACCCTCCCGGCACAGACTTTCATCCGTCACACCGAGATATCTCTTTTCCAGGTTACTTTGCGTCTTCCCATGACGAATCAAATACAGCTGGCTCATGACGATCCCCCCTCTTTATTGTATAAAAAAGGCAAAACCGGCGTTTTGCCTTACAAGAAATCCTTCGGATTTCTTG